>CABQMC010000118.1 GCA_902465115.1 uncultured Collinsella sp. | reverse complement strand
GCGGTTCAAGTTGACCAGCTCAAATTCACGTATCCCGGCTCTGAAAAAACGATTCTTGAGGATGTTTCCATGCGGGTCGATGAAGGCGAATTCGTCTGCATCCTCGGGCAATCCGGTTGCGGCAAGTCGACGTTTCTGAGGCTTTTGGCCGGACTCGAGACTCCAACGGGAGGATCGATCTCCATGTTCGGAGAGACCATTAAGGGCGCCGGTCCAGATCGCGCGGTGGTGTTTCAAGATTACGGGCTTTTTCCCTGGATGACAGCAGGCAAGAATATCGTGCTCGCCCTGAAGCAGAAGTTTCCCGATACGGACAAGGCGGAGCTGAAGGCCAAGGCACTCGAGATGCTGGAGGCCGTGGGATTGTCGCCCGACGTGTTCGATAAGCTGCCCAAGGAGCTGTCGGGCGGTATGAAGCAGCGTTGCGCCATCGCCCGCGCGTTTGGAATGGATTCGCCCGTCATGCTCATGGACGAGCCATTCGGCGCACTCGATGCCGTCACCCGCGCTCGTCTGCAGGACCTTCTTTTGGAACTGTGGAACAGGCAGGAGCAAAGGAAGACGGTGTTCTTTGTGACTCATGACGTGGATGAGGCATTGTTGCTTGCTTCGAGAATCATCGTGTTCGGTCAGTCGCCCGCCCACGCCATCTATGAGTGCCGTATAGACCCGGATCAGCATAGATCCCGCGAAGGGCTGTTCGAGAGTTCCGTGCTCATGGGTCTTCGCAACGATTTGATCCGTCATATGAATTTGGATATCAACGGGCGTATTGATTAGCCCGCTGTATATAGGAACGAATACGTCATGCAAGAGAAAGGAAAACGTTCCATGACATCCATTAACCAGCCGTTGAGCCGCCGTAGCCTGTTCGCGGGATTGGGCCTTATCGTCTCGTCTGCGACTCTGTCGGGCTGTGGCGCCTCGGGCGACACGGGCTCTTCCAAGGAAAAATCATCGTCTGCCGAAAAGCCCGAGGTCTCCCAGATCAGCTGGGGCCGCGCCAACAGCGGCAATATCTTTGTCACGCTCGCGCAGGACAAGGGCTATTTTGAGGAGTATGGTCTCGAGGTGACCGAGAATCCCGTCGCTAACGATACGGATGCCATGGCGGCCCTTACGTCGGGGAAGGTCGACGTTACCTCCAACCAGGGTACGGTGGGTCCGCTCCAACAGATCGCGGCTGGCGAAGACCTCACCATCGTCGGCGGCTACATGCTGCAGGGCATGTACCTGATCGCCAAGAAGGGGACCAAGTGGAATGGAATCGACGATCTGGTCGGAAAGCGCATCGCCCATAAGGTGCCCCAGATTCCCATCTGCTATGCGATGCTCGAGGCCGGGCACGATCCCATGAAGGACATCACTTGGGTTACCACGGACACGTCTGCGGACCGTCTGGCGGCGGTCGTGGCCGGCGAGGCCGACTATGGATACATGTCCGGCGACATGCTGTACTCCATCAGCCAAAATGACGATGTCGACATCGTCGTATACGCCGATGAACTTATGCCCGCCTATGGTTGCTGCCGCATGAACATGCGCACGGACTTTGTCAAGGACAATCCCATTACGGTCAAGCTACTTCTCAAGGCTCTTCTGCGTGCCGAGGCGTATTTCCAGGCTAACAAGGATGAATCCGTTTCGATTCTGGCCAAGCAGCTCAATACCTCTGAGGACTACGTAGCCGCCTATCTTAAGAACGATCACTATAAGATTTCGATCGATCCGGTTCACAACCAGGTTCTCAAGACGTGGGATGTTATGAAGCAGATCGACTTTGTGTCCGGCGACGCCAAGAATATCGATATTGAGAAGCACATCGATATCTCGTTCTACAAGAAGGCGCTGGACGAGGTCATCGACGAGCACGGTGACGAGTACCCCGACTGGTGGAAGAACCGCCAGGAGTTCTTCGAGCAGTACAACGCATAAAGGTCTTCATATGCCAAAGAAACTGATCGGGTTTATAAAAAATTATTGGATCACAGCGTTGGTTTTTGCCGCGATGGTCGGGGCCTACGCCGTTATCAGCGAGTTCAAGCTGCTCAATGCACTGCTGTTTCCGCCGATTCCCAAAATCGTCCAGGCTTTTCTGTCCAATGTCGACGTCATGCTGCTTAACCTGGTGTCGTCGTTTCAGCTGCTTGTTCCCGCCGTCATCATTGCCACCATTATCGCTCTCATCATAGGCATCGCCTTGGGCTCAAATAGGCGGGCCCGTACTGTCTTGCATCCGGTCGTCTACACCGTCAGCGTGGTCCCGTCGATCTTGTTGTCGCCGTTTGCCCTATTGATAGCGCCTGATTTTCGTTCTGCCTCGTTGTTCTTGGTCGTGTTCGGAACCATCTGGTCGACGCTGTTCGCTACCATCACGGGCATTCAGACGATCGATAAGCGCTATCTGGACAACGCCGCGGTCCTGGGGCTCACGGGATTCAAGCGACTCTTCAAGGTGGTTCTGCCGGCCGCGAGCCCCTCGATTCTGGCCGGTTTTGTCAACTCCTTGCGTGGCTCATTTGTGATCCTGGTCTATGCCGAGATGTACGGTGCCCAATACGGCATGGGGTTCTTCGTCAAGAAGTACACGGAATACGGCCTGTATGCAGAGGCGTGGGCAGGTTTCATCTTTATGGTGATCGTGCTGGTCGTTGTGATGCAGCTGTTTGAACGCGTGAAAGAGCGCTTGCTCAACTGGACAATCGATTAATAGCAATTTGTTTGTGAGGAACATGGTATGAAAATCACAAAAGTCGATGTTCTTCTGTTGGAAGAGCATCCGCAGGATAATCCCAATTGGAGCCCGGTCTTGTGCCGCGTCTATACCGATGAGGGAATTTATGGCGACGGCGAGGGGGCGATGGCCTACAATACCGGCGCTAAGGGCACATGGAGTGCGATCCAAGAATATGCCCAGAAAATCATCGGGATGGATCCGCTGGATCACGAAGTGATCTGGGAAAAGCTCTATAAGTCGACGTTTTGGGCTCAGAACGGCGGCCCTACGGAGTTCTCGGCCATATCTGCAATCGATGTGGCCCTGTGGGACATCAAGGGCAAGGCCTTCGGTGTGCCGGTGTGGCGCCTTTTGGGTGGCAAGCAGCGCGAGTCGCTGCGCTGCTATGCGAGCCAGCTTCAGTTTGGCTGGGGCGACCATAAGGAATCGCTCCGTACGATCGATGAGTATGTTCACGCTGCCGAGCTGGCGCTCGCCGAGGGCTACGACTGCATCAAGTACGACTTTTTCACCTTTGACGAGAAACCTGGCGTGAAGTTCACCCATGAGGACACGACTCGACTGCTCTCGCCCCGGGTGCGCAACCTTGTTGTCGGCCGTCTTGCCGCCGTGCGCGAGGCCGTTGGTCCCGATGTCGATATCATCGTGGAGAATCATTCCAACACCGATGCGCAAAGTGCCGTGCAGCTTGCCCATCTGATGGAACCCTATGATGTATTTTATTTCGAGGAGCCCTGCACGCCCAATCCCAAGATGAACAAATACGTGCACGACCATATCAACATGCCCGTCTCGCAGGGGGAGCGCCTCTACAGTCGCTGGCAGTATGCTCCCTATTTCGAGAATGGGTCCGTCCAGCTCATTCAGCCCGATCTGGGAAATTGCGGAGGTATCACCGAGGGTAAGAAGATCTGCGATATGGCTCACACCTACGATGTGGGCGTTCAAGTCCATGTATGCTCGAGTCCGTTGCTCACGGCGGCCTCGCTGCAGCTTGAGTGTGTGATTCCCAATTTCACGATTCACGAGCATCACGTTTACAATCGATTCGATTACGTTAAACGTTTGGTGGTCAATGACTATCAGCCCGTGAACGGCCGATTCGAGATCCCAGATGCACCGGGTATCGGAAACGAGATCAGCAAATATGCCTTTGAGCACGGCATAAAGGCAGAAGTGAAATAGATTGCAAGCCTTGGGGGCTGTCTTTGCCCCCAAGGCATTCATGAGGTTCGTCGCTGGACACGGAGTGATTTTCCGTTTTCCGGGATCGTGGCCTATCAGAGGGGAGATAACGTCATGCCAACCATCGAAGAGCAGCCGTTGCCGTCCACGTTTGAGGAGTTCAACGAGCAGCGCAAGGCGGCGTTTATTCGCGTTAAGGATTACAAGCAGGCCGGTAATCGCCTGGTCGGCTTTTTGTGCAGCTATACGCCGCTTGAGATCATCGATGCCGCGGGCGCCGCAAGTGTCGCTCTGTGCGGTACGTCCGATGAGGTGATTCCCGAGGCCGAGAAGGTGCTGCCGGCAAACCTCTGCCCGCTCATCAAGTCGACGTACGGCTTTGCCTACTCGCAAAAGTGCCCGTTTACGTACTTTAGCGACATGATCATCGGCGAGACCACCTGCGACGGCAAGAAGAAGATGTACGAACTGCTCAACGAGCTCAAGCGCACGCACATTCTGCATCTTCCGCAGGGTCGCGATCGCGCCTACGAGCGCGAGGGCTGGTACGAGGAGTGCCGTCTGCTCAAGGAGGAGCTCGAGGGCTTCTACGGCATCACGATTACCGACGATGACCTGCGTGCTGCCGTCCGTCGTCGCAACCGTTTGCGTGCGGCCCAGCTCGAGATGTTTGCGCTGCAGGCCAACCAGCCGGCGGCTATGAGCGGCGTCGACCTGATGAGCACCATGTTTGCCGGTACGTTCAGCTTTGATATCGAGGCCTATACGCAGCAGCTGGAGCAAAAGGTTGCCAAGCTGCGCGAGGCCTACGACGCGGGCGAGCGCCCGGTTGCGGCGGATGCCAAGCGCATTCTGATTACCGGCTGCCCGGTGGGCGGTGTGATTAACAAGATCGGCCGCACCATCGAGTCCAACGGCGGCGTGGTCGTGTGTATGGATGACTGCTCGGGCGAGCGTACGGCGGCCATGATGATCGACCCCGACGCACCCGACATTCTGCGCGCTATCGCCGACCGCTACCTGGATATCAACTGCTCGGTCATGACGCCCAACGACGGCCGTATGGAGAACACGCTGGCCATGTGCGAGAAGTATCATGTCGATGGCGTGGTAGAGAGCGTGCTGCAGGCCTGCCACACCTTCAACGTTGAGAGCACGCGCATGCAGGAGGCCGTCGAGGGTGCGGGTATTCCGTATATGAAGATCGAGACCGACTACAGCAACGGTGACATGGGCCAGATCGAGACGCGCATCGCCGCCTTTATCGAGACCCTGTAGGACAAATGCGGCAAAGGGATAGTTGCTTTGCCGCATAGAAGGAGGATGCCGTGGTTGGCATTGGTATCGACATCGGTTCGACGGCCGCGAAGGCTGCGGTGGTGGACACGGATGGCGCCATTGCGTGGACCTGTGTCATACCGACGGGATATTCGTCGATTGATGCGGCCGAGCGCCTGCGCGTGGAACTCGCGGCCGCCGGCTATGACGTGGCTGCC
>CABQMC010000117.1 GCA_902465115.1 uncultured Collinsella sp. | reverse complement strand
CCATGGATCGGCTCATCTCGGCCATAAAGGGACTGGTGTGCTTGCGGGTATAGATGTCCACGACGCGCTCCCCCACCTCGCGGGCATGCGGACGGAACATTGCGTCCATCTCGGCCACCTGCGCGTCCATGGTCGCGGCATCCGCGCGGCAGTAGCGCTCCTCGTGCACCAGGTTCACCACGGGATGCGCAATGGCCGGACGCTCCTTACGGGGCGTGCCGATGATGAGCATCGACAGCGGCATGGTATAGGGCGGCAGATCGAGCAGCTCGGCGACTTCCTCGGCGTTCTCCACGATGTCGCCAATGTAGCAGCTTCCCAGCCCCAGGGCCTCGGCGGCAACCACGGCGTTTTGCGCGGCGATCACGGCGTCCTGGGCCGCGATGGCAAAGTCGCCCAAACCCGGCGCACGGCGGGGCGCCTTGCCCGTGCGCTCGACGAACTCGGGCTCAAAGCAGCCCACGTGCTCAAACAGATCGATCCACTTGGCATAATCGACCACAAATATGAGTGCCCAGGGCGCCTTGGCGATCATGGGCTGGTGGTCGCACAGGTCGGCCAGACGATCCAGCGTAGCCTGCTCGCGAATGCTCACGATGGAATACATCATCATGGCGCCCGCCGACGGCGCGCGACTCGCCGCATGCAAAATTGCCGCCCGCTGCTCGTCGGTCACCGCCACGGGACGGTCGTCGTCATCACGCGCGAAGGCACGCGTGGAGGAACGGTGCTCCAACGTGTCCAGCACCGCATTGCCCGTGGTCTCGACCGGATAGCCACACGTATCCACAGCCTTGGTGCAAACCTGCTCGTTCATCGCCTCATCCTCGCTAATTCTTTAAGAAGCCTTTACGTTTCCGTGTAATTCCCGTCCATTATCGCGCAGGTCGCCACTACATTGCGTCACACCGCCACACGTGCGCGTTAATATGGCTGGTTGTTGTGCGCAGACACCAATTGCAGCGCATATCTTGGTAACAATCGGGTAAACCCCCGCTTTCGTACGTTTTAGTTTGTGAGGAGTCTCAGCATGTTCGCTGCCGCCATCTCGCTCGTCGGTCTTGCGGCGACCGTCTACCTTGTCTTGCGCGAGGCCAAGGCCATTCGCGCTCAGTCAGGCACCGTTGCCAAGGGCGCCTTCGCCTGGAGCGTCGCCTTTGGCCTGTTCCAGCTCTTTTTGACCGTCTGGGGCGCCATTGGCCTCGTCGCGCAAAACGAGCCGCTCGCCTTTGTGATGCTCATCCTGACCAACGCCATCCTCACCGGCTGCGCTTGGGCCAGCATCGCCCGCGACCGCATCGCCCCGCGCGTCTTTGCGTTCGCCGGGCCCGACGCCCCCGCCCCCACCGGCAAGCTCGCCCGCCTGCGCGGCGCCTTTGTGGGCAAACCGCTCGTCGCCGCCGTCCTGTGCCTGCTGCTCGCCGGCGTCTTTGCGCTGCTGGGCATGGAGGTCTCGTCCAACCACGACTTTACCTGGGTCTACCCCCTGTGCATCCTGCTCGAGTGGGCCATCATCACCACGCTCATGGTCGGCCTGTTCTTCCTGTTCCAGCGCCACGGCGCAGCCCCCGCGGTCTTGGCCTTTGCCCTCTTTGTCCTGGGCATTGCCGAGTTCTTCGTCATCACGTTTAAATCCATGCCCATCCAGCCGGGCGACCTTTCGGCCATCTCCACCGCCGCCGCGGTCGCCGGCACCGGCTACACCTTCTCGATCTCACTGTTCTGCGTGCTGTCCATGGGCTTTACCGCCATCGCCATGCTGCTATGCGAGTACGCCGGCCTGGTGGCACCGCACCGTCAGAAGGGCGCCGCCAACGCCAAGCGCATGCTGCTCACCAACCTGCTCGTCGCCGTGCTGTGCCTGGGCGGCGTGACCGCGCACGTCACGCTCATCGACTACTACAACACCCTCGGCATCACCGTCTACACCTGGCGCCCGCTCGAGAGCTACTGGCGCGAGGGCTACCTGCCCGCCTTTATTAGTGCGGCACAGTCCATCAAGCCGCCCAAACCCGCCGACTACTCCGTCGACGATGCCAAGGCCACGCTCAAAAAGTACGCCAAGGCCTACGACAAGTCCGATGCCGCCAAGAGCGACGCCCGCGCTGCCGCCCAGGAGCAGTTCGACAGCGAAAAGCCCACGGTCATCGCCATCATGAACGAGACCTTCTCGGACCTGTCCATCTACCAGAACATGCGCGCCGGCTACGAGGGCCCGCAGTACTTTAAGAACCTGTCCAACTGCCTCAGCCGCGGCAAGCTCTATGTGAGCGCCTACGGCGGCGGTACCGCCAATACCGAGTTTGAGTTTATGACCGGCAACTCCATGGCCAACCTGGGTTCGGGCGTGTACCCCTATACCATTTACAACATGGAGACGACCGGGAACCTGGCAGAGCAGTTCAAATCGCTCGGCTATTCCACCACGGCCATGCACCCCAATCACGCCACCAACTGGAACCGCGAGAACGTCTACAAGGACTTTGGCTTTGACCAGTTCCTGTCCATCAACGATTTCCAGGGCGCCGATACCCTGCGCGGCATGGTGACCGACCAGGCCACCTACGACAAGATTCTCGAGTTGCTCGACCAGAATGCCGATCCACAGTTTATCTTCGACGTGACCATGCAGAACCACTCGGGCTACGATACGGGCCTGCTGCCGGTCGACAAGCAGATGCACCTCAACATCGACACGACCGACCTGGACGCCAAGACCATCGAGGACGGCACGCTGTCCGATGTCGACGAGTACGTCTCGTGCATTGAGCAGTCCGACCAGGCGCTGCGCTACTTCCTCAACGCCTTGAGCAAGCTCGACCGCAAGGTGGTCGTGGTGTTCTGGGGCGATCACCAGCCGTTCTTCCCGTCCAAGTTCAACGATAAGTGGTTTACCGACGAGGACGACGCTACGCATCAGGAGCGCCTGTGGCAGACCGACTACATCATCTGGGCCAACTACGACGTTGCCGGCTGCGACCAGACGAGCGAGGTCGACGACCTGTCCACCAACTACCTGTCCACGCAGCTTATGCAGCTGATCGGTGCCCCGCTGACCGACTACCAGAAAGCGCACATGACGCTGCGCGAGTCGCTGCCCGCCATCAACTCCGTGGGCTACGAGGACGCCAGCCTGCGTTGGGCGCTCTCCTCCAACGTCACCGGCGACGACGCCGCCGCAGCAGCCGCCACCAAGGCGCGCGAGGATTACGCCAAGATGCAGTACTACGAGATGTTCCGCGACGGCAAGAACGTCTACACCGAGCACTTCCAGACCGAGGCCAACGAGACCGACCCCAACCTGGCACCGGGTACGACCAAGATCAAGTAACGGGTCACTCATAACTGAAACGTCTGTCCGGGCGGAGGCATATAAGGTTCCCTGCTCGGACAGTCCTGCGCAAGACGGAGGCCACATTAAGTGGCCTCCTTTGCGTGCGGAACTCGCGATGAACCTTACATACCTCCGCCTGGACAGACGCCCTGATGTTGGGGCGTGGCTTGTCTTGGGTGTATCGCCGAACATATATAAGTTGAAGGCCACGTTATGTGGCCTTTTTGCATCCGGAAACCGTGTCCCAGAATTCACGTCCGGAGTGGGATGCAGTTTCCGCTTACGGCCCCGTTGGGAAACTGCATCCCACTCCGGGCTCAAATTGTGGGTCATCGTTTCCACCAGGATGGCGTGAATTTTTGTGGTGTAAGAGGGAGGGCCGCGTCAGCGCCCCCTGCGCCTAAGGCTATTCCGCCACGCCGTGGCGGTCAAGGACCTCCCTTATGACCTCGTGCGCGGCCAGCCTTACCGCCTCGAGCCTCTCGCCCTCGAGCGGTTCCGGGGCCGGGGCCGGGGCGGACGCGCGGGCGGCCGACTCGGGCGCGGCGACCCGGTGGGCGGCCCACCTGCCCTCCTCTCCGGCGAGCACCGCGCACACGAGCCGCATCATGGACGCCTCGGAGGGGAACGACTGCACCGAGCGGTACCTCCTCTTGATCTCGCGGTTCGCACGCTCCTGCACGTTGTTCGTCCTGATCTTCTGCCAGTGCTCGCGGGGGAAGGACATGAAGGCGAGCGCGTCCTCCCTCGCGCCCTCGAAGACGTCGCCGGCCGCGCGGGAGAGGGCGCGCACCCTGGGCGCCGCCAGGTCCCACGCCGCGCGGGCGACGTCGCGCACGCCCGGACCAGGTCGGCGGCGAGCGCCTGGCCGGCGAGGCTGTGGACGTGGCCCCTGATGTCGCGCTGGAGGTGCGTCAGGCACCGCTGCCAGGAGCAGCCCGGCAGGACCCTGGAGACGGCGGCGACGAGCCCCGCGTGGGCGTCGGACACCGCGAGCCTCACGCCGCGCAGGCCCCTGTCCCTGAGGGAGCCGAGGAACTCGGACCAGGCGGCCTCGCTCTCGCTGTCGAAGCAGGCGCAGCCGAGGAACTCCTTGTGCCCGGAGGACGACATGCCGATCGCCGTGACGAGCGCGACGCTCGCGTAGCGCCCGCCGGTCCTGCACTTCATGTAGGTCGCGTCGAGCCACACGTAGGGGTGCTCGCCCTCGATCGGCCGGGTCCTGAACGCCTCGGCCTCCTCGTCCAGCCCGGCGCACAGCGCCGACACCTCGGAGCTGGACAGCGACGAGACGCCGAGCTCCTCGGCGACGAGCCCGACCTTGCGGGTGCTCACGCCAGCGACGTACATCTCGCGCACGAGCGCGACCATGGACGCCTCGACGCGCGTGTAGCGCTCGAGTATGCCCTCGGGGAAGTAGGTCCCCTCGCGCAGCTTGGGGACCCGCAGCTCGAGGTCGCCGAGGGAGGTCGACAGGGACCTCTCGCGGTAGCCGTTCCTGCTGTTGACGCGCTCGGGCGACCTGGAGCCGCGGGGCGCGCCGCAGGCCTCCTGCGCCTGGGAGTCCATCAGGGCGTTGACCACGGACTGGATCACCTCCCTGCCGAACTCCCTCAGGTCGTCGCACCGCGAGAACAGCGCGAGCAGGGCCTCGGTCTGGGGCCGGTCGAGGCCGAGCCCCCGGTCCGGCTGGGATAGAATGTCGCTGTGGGCCATCGTCTTTCCTTTCGTCGAATATCTAGGCACTGACGATTCTAGGCGATGGCCCTCCCTTGCTTCTTACACCACGACTCTGCGCGCTACCCCTTTGGGAAAGTGTGTCCCACTTCGACCGCCCAGAGTGGGATGCACTTTCCGCAAAGCACCTCAACGGGAAACTACGTCCCATTCCAAAGGCAAATTCCGGGACGCATTTTTCGAAAGCCTGCCCATCCGGAAAGCCCGTCCCACTTTGGACGCATCCGGGCACGGAACCATCGACCTATCAGGCCTCCCATCAATAAAGAGGCGTCCTCCCGGACGGCGGGGCACGAAGTTCATCGCGAGTTCCGCACGCAAAGAAGGCCACTTAATGTGGCCTTCGTCTTGCGC
>CABQMC010000116.1 GCA_902465115.1 uncultured Collinsella sp. | reverse complement strand
CCCTTTTTTGCGTTATATACACGTTGTACTTTGGGATTTAGCTCCCCCGTATTCGCTCTTACTGTTTGGCTGTATTTTGAGTCCTTCTAGTGTATTTGAGCGATAATTACTCGCATTGGCGTTAGGGAGGGCTTGATGTTTACCGTATTTGTCTTGGGCAATATTGCTTCGGGTAAGTCGACTGCCTGCCGCTATTTCGAATCTCGTGGCGCTATGCTAATCGATCTGGATGAGCTTGCAAAATCGCTGTATGTGCCGGGCTCTGATATCGTCAATACTCTCGCGGATGAATTCGGTTGGGACATTTTGGATGAAGAAGGCGGCATTCGCCGCAGCATCCTCGCTTCTCGAGCTTTTGCTTCTCCTGATTCGGTCGCACGGCTCAATGGCATTGTGCATCCCGTTCTCATTGAACAGCTTTCGCTTAGGATTCTCGATCCGGTTTGTTGTACGGTTTCATCTCCTCGTTATCGCTTTGCGGTGGTCGAGGTTTCTGCTCCGACTGGTTTTGAGGATGCATTTGGCTTGGCTGATGAAATTCTGGTCATCAGCGCCCCTTTGTCAGTTCGTCGCGAGCGCGCTATTCAACGTGGCATGGAGCCATCTGATTTCGATGCCCGTTCTGCTTGTCAGCCCGATGAGTCTGCGCTGTGCAATCTCGCTACAACGGTGATTGATAATGCCTCAGGCGATAATTCGCTTTTTGAGCAGCTTGACTCATGGCTTGCATGCCATGGGTTTATAGACACTGCGGATAAGGAGGATGCCGATGCCTAAGACACGTTTCTTTGCGTGGTATCGCCTTATGCCGCTGGCTGCCGTTTTTGTCTTCGGCCTAATCTCATTCGTTTACTCGTGTGCTCCTGCCGCTTTCTTTAAGCCGTTGTATCCGATTGACTACGAGGCGTATGTAAAGCAATCCAGTATTTCGCATAATCTGGATCCGTATCTGGTATGCGCTGTCATTAAGTCGGAATCGAATTGGGATCCCGAGGCCGAGTCGAATCAAGGTGCTCAGGGATTGATGCAGCTGATGCCCGAGACTGCCCAGGATATGATCGCCAAGGGCCTTGTCGACGGTGGCGAGTATTCGGCCGACAACCTTAACGATCCGGCTACGAATATCGAGTTTGGCTGTGCGTATCTTTCGTATCTTCTAGCGTATTTTAACGGGTCGACTGACAGTGCCATTGCTGCCTATAACGCCGGTATGGGCAATGTCGACGGATGGGCGCAGCAGGGTACGTCGCTTCATAATGCAATCACCTTTCCCGAGACGCAGGCGTATCTGATTCGTGTCAATAATGCCTGGGCTCGCTACAAGACCATCTATCCCGATCGGTTCGTATAGGACTATGCCTGCCGCCTGCGTATACTGCAGATGTATGAGTTAGGAGTATCCATGGCGGAATTTGAAGTAGAACGCGTTGGTGGTGAACTTAAGCGCTTTGGCGTTGAAGGCTCTGACGTGCCGTTTAAGGTCGTGTCTCCCTATGAGCCTGCCGGTTCCCAGCCTAAGGCCATTGAGTCGCTTGTGCAGGGCGTGAGGGACGGAGACCGCTATCAGGTTTTGCTGGGCGTGACTGGTTCGGGCAAGACCTTCACGATGGCAAAGACTATTGAGGCCCTGGGAAAGCCGACGCTGGTCATGGCTCCGAATAAAACGCTCGCCGCTCAGCTTGCGAGCGAGCTCAAAGAGTTCTTTCCCAACAACGCTGTGGTCTACTTCGTCTCGTACTACGACTACTATCAGCCCGAGGCGTATGTGCCGCAAAGCGATACATATATCGAGAAAGACTCCTCGATTAACGAAGAGGTCGAGATGCTGCGCCATCAGGCGACCGCGTCACTGCTCTCTCGACGCGATGTGATCGTTGTCGCATCGGTCTCGTGTATCTATGGCATTGGCTCTCCTGAGGACTATGCGGGTCTGGCTCCAAACGTCGACAAGAAGGTGCCGCTCGAGCGCGATGACTTTATCCATGCACTTATCGACATTCAATATGATCGCAATGACTATGACCTGGCACGCGGCACGTTCCGCGTGCGCGGCGATGTTGTCGACGTGTATCCGCCTTATGCCGAGCATCCGTTGCGGTTTGAGTTCTTTGGCGACGAGGTCGAGCTGATTGCCGAGATCGATGAGGTCACCGGTGAGATGCTTCGTGAGTACGAGGCCATCCCCGTATGGCCGGCATCGCACTACGTGACCGAGAAGCCGAAGGTCAAGGCGGCTCTGAAATCGATCAGCGAAGAGTGCGAGAAGCGCGTGGCGGAGCTCAAGGCGACCGACAAGTTGCTCGAGGCGCAGCGTCTGCAGCAGCGCACCGATTATGATCTTGAGATGCTCGAGACGATGGGCTTTTGCAACGGCATCGAGAACTACTCGCGTCATCTGGACGGTCGCAAACCGGGTGAGCCGCCGTTTACCCTAATCGATTACTTTCCCAAGGATATGCTCTGCATCATCGATGAGAGCCATGTGACGGTGCCGCAGATTCGCGGCATGCACGAAGGTGACCGCTCGCGTAAGGTGACGCTGGTGGAACACGGTTTTCGCCTGCCCTCGGCGCTCGATAACCGCCCGCTTCGTTTCGATGAGTTTGAGGCGAGGATTCCCCAGTTCATCTACGTTTCGGCAACACCGGGCGACTATGAGCTGCGGGTTAGCCAGAACGACGTTGAGCAGATTATTCGTCCGACCGGTCTGCTCGATCCCAAGATCGATGTGCGTCCGGTTCGTGGGCAGATTGACGATCTTGAGGACGAGATTCGCGAGCGCGTTGCCCGCAAGGAGCGCGTGCTGGTGACCACGTTGACCAAGCGCATGGCCGAGGACCTGACCGACCATCTGCTCGACGCGGGCATTAAGGTCAATTACATGCACTCTGATACGGCGACAATGGACCGTGTCGAGATCCTGCGAACGCTGCGCGAGGGCAAGATCGATGTCCTCGTTGGCATCAACCTGCTTCGCGAGGGCTTGGATCTCCCCGAGGTCTCACTGGTGGCAATTCTCGATGCCGATAAGGAAGGCTTCTTGCGCAACCGCCGTTCGCTGATTCAGACGATTGGCCGCGCGGCCCGTAACGCCGATGGCGAAGTCATCATGTATGCGGACGTTGTGACCGATTCGATGAAGGAGGCCATCGAAGAGACGCAGCGCCGTCGCGAGATTCAGATGGCATATAACGAAGAGCATGGCATCGTGCCCAAGACGGTGCGCAAGGCCATCAACGACATCTCAAGTTTTATTGCCGAGGCCGAAAAAACCGTGGGTTCCAAGGGACGCTCGAAGGGCGACTCTCTTGGCCATGGTGCATTCTATACGCCCGATGAGTCGGGCGAGGGCGGCGTGCCGGAAACGGTGGCGCCCGAGCAGACACTTGCGGAGCAGTTGGAAGAACTGCCGCATGACGAGCTTGTGCGGATTGTCGAAACCATGGAAGAGGATATGCGTAACGCTTCTGCCGCCATGGACTTTGAGGAGGCGGCGCGCCTGCGCGATGCCGTCGTTCAGATTCGGGCGATGCTCGAGGGTGCGTCTGAGGACGAGACGATCGAGCGCTTACGTTCGCAGGCCCGCAAGGGTTCCACGTTCGCATCGGGCAGAAAACGCCAGGGTGCACGGTTTAAGAAATAGCGAACAGGCCTCGAGTTCCCTGTGGAGCTCGGGGCCTATGTCTTTTGCGCGCTGGAATTCGTGCGTTAGAGGTCTGCGATCAGGGCTTCAGCACAACGGATGCCGTCGGTGGCCGCGCTCATGATGCCGCCGGCATATCCAGCTCCCTCACCACAAGGGTAGAGGCCCGGGGTCGACACGGCATGGCACGTTCGGTCTCGGGTGACAGTGACCGGTGAGCTCGAACGAGTCTCCACGCCGGTAAGAACGGCATCGGGACGGTCGTAGCCTCGTAGCTTTTTTCCGAGTAGGGGAAGTCCCAGGCGGAGCGACTCGACGATATGCTGCGGCAGGGCTTCGTCAATTGCCGTCCAGGTCACACCGAGCGGATAGGTGGGCTTTACCTTTCCGGGCGCCTTGCTGGCGCGTCCTGCGAGGAAATCTCCGACGAGTTGTGCCGGTGCGTTCCAGTTGGAACCGCCCAGGCGATAGGCGGCCGCCTCGCAGGCGCGCTGGAGCTCGATGCCGGCGAGCGGGTCATCGTTGGGAAGGTCCTCAGGCGTGACGTTAACGAGCAGGGCGGCGTTTGCGTTGCGTCCGTCGCGGGCATTGAGGCTGGCGCCGTTGACGCACAGGTGGCCCTGCTCGGAAGAGGCGGCGACAACCTGCCCGCCGGGGCACATGCAAAACGAGAACACGCTGCGGCCGTTGGGAAGATGGGCGACGAGCTTGTAGGGGGCTGCTCCGAGGGCAGGATGTCCCGCCAAGGCTCCATATTGGGCTCGGTCGATGTCGCGCTGCGGATGCTCGATGCGAACGCCCATGGCAAAGGTCTTTTGTGCGAGGGCCACGTTGTGGTCCTTAAGGAGCTCAAAAATATCGCGAGCAGAATGCCCGCAGGCGAGGATGAGGTGCTTTGTCTCAATTGGCTCGTAAGCGGCGTCTTGGGACGATTGGACATCGATACCGGTGATGGCACCAGACGCGTCGATGCGAATGTCGACGAGCTTTGTTCGATAACGGACGACACCTCCGAGCTGCTCGATGCGCTGGGATATAGCGGTGACAACCGTGGGAAGGATGTCGGAGCCAATGTGCGGCTTGGCATCCCACAGAATATCGCGGGGCGCGCCCGCCTCGACGAAGGTTTCGAGGATAAGGCGATGGGCGGGATTTTTGGTTCCCGTATTGAGCTTGCCGTCCGAGAAGGTCCCCGCGCCGCCCAGGCCAAACTGGATATTGCTCTCGGGGTCGAGGATGCGCTCCTTTAGAAAGAGATCGATCGCCTGCGAGCGGCGAAATGCCGGGTCGCCGCGCTCGATAAGCAAGGGCTTAAGACCTGCTTCGGCGAGCGTGAGCGCAGCGAAAAGGCCGGCGCATCCGGCGCCGACAACGACGGGGCGCTCTTTGGATGCGTCGGAAATGGGGGAGGGGAATGAAGGCTCATCGTCTTCTATCGCGCGTACGCGCGAGCGGTCACGTTCGGAAACGCTGTCGACCACTTCTCGCTCGAGGTGGGGACTGGTCAGCTCAACACGAAAGCTCAGGATAAAATGGACGTCTCGTTTTTTGCGGGCGTCGATTGACTTGCGGTGGAGCTCGATGGACTTGATCTCGGAGTCCTTGCAACGTAGGACGCGCTTGGCGACTCGCTTGCCAACAATGAGGCAGGCATTTTCATCGCCGGCTTCATCGAGTGACGCGTTGACTTGGGTGATTTCGATCATCGAGGTCTCCTTAGAGGCAAGAAAGAGGCCGTCCGGTATCCCAGACGGCCCGAATGCGTTTTTGATTATAGACTGCGCGGCTACAGGCTGCTTGCAGCGCGAATGCCCGAGAGCCAGGCCCACGCAA
>CABQMC010000115.1 GCA_902465115.1 uncultured Collinsella sp. | reverse complement strand
TGGCGTTTGCCCTGCAGTGCATCGGCAAGCCCAAGGGCGTCATTCGCAGCCAGGTGCCCGAGGTGCTGCGTCTAGTCGGTCTGGCCGATCAGATGGACTCGCTGCCCGACCAGCTTTCCGGTGGCGAGCAGCAGCGCGTTGCCGTCGCCCGTGCTATGGTCAACCGTCCGCCGCTGCTGATCTGCGACGAGCCCACGGGCAACCTCGACCCGGCGATCTCGCTGGGCATCATGAAGCTGCTTGAGCGTATTAACCGCACCGGCACCACCGTGATCGTCGCCACGCACGACCGCGAGATGGTCGATAGCATGCACCGTCGCGTGATCGCCCTCGAGGGCGGCCACGTCATCCGCGACCAGGAGAGGGGAGGTTACGGCAACTATGGCACCAACTAACGTGGGCTACTCCTTCAAAGAGGCAATCAGCCACTTCTTCCGTAACTGGACTACCTCGCTCGGCGCCGTCATCACGATCTTCCTTTCGCTGTTTATCATCGGCCTGTTCATCATGGGCTCTGCGATGCTGAACTCCGTGATCGGCACCGTCGAGGATCAGGTTGTCATCAACGCGTTCATTAGTGATGACGCCGATCAGGCCGATGTTCAGGCTTTTGAGGCCGAGCTTAAGACGTGGAATAACGTCAAGTCCGTGACCTATAAGGACAAGGACGACGCGCTGGCCGAGTATACGAGCAAGATGTCGGGCAACGCCGACGCCACCATGAGCGCGCTCGATGGCCAGAACCCGCTGCCGGCTTCCTTCGCTATTGAGATGGACGATCCGTCCAAGGTCGAGAGCACGGCAAAGAAGCTCAAGAAGGATGCCGACTTCCAAAAGATCGCGGACGACGGCGACGTCAACGCGAGCGTGCTGTACGGCCAGGAGGAAGTGAGCCGCCTGTTCCAGGTGACCAACTACATCCGCATCGCCGCCGTGGTGCTCGTTGGTCTTCTGACCTTTATCGCATTCATCTTCATCAACAACACGATTCGCCTGTCCATCACGGCGCGTCGTCGTGAGATTGCGATTATGCGTCTGGTCGGCGCCAGCAACGGCTTCATTCGTGGCCCGTTTATCACCGAGGGCGTGCTGCAGGCCATTTTGGGCTCGCTGCTTTCCATCGGCGTTCTGGAGCTGCTGCGCAATCTGATGATTCCGCGTCTGCAGGAGAGCATCGGCTGGATGTCGTTTGCCCTGCCGATGCAGTACTACCTGGTGACCTATGCTGCGCTGATTCTGGTCGGCGTGATTATCGGTCTCTTTGGTTCTGCCATCGCCATGCGCCGCTACCTGCGCGTGTAGGCATGCCTGGAATTCATCCCTTCCAACGGGTCGTCTCTTATGGGGCGGCCCGTTTTTTGATCCCTAGGGGACGAAGGAAACGGATCATCGTGGCGCTGGTCTATCTATGTGATCCGTTTTCCTTCGTCCCCTAGGGATCATTTGGGTAGACTCTTGGGATGTAAACGGCAATCGATAGTTAGGAGGCGCCATGGGGCGCAATAACAAGCATAAGCGTGGAGCTCGCAATAAGCGCGGGCCGGTGCGCAGCGAACGCCGTCCGAGCCTGACCGGGCGCGTGCAGCTCCATGAGCACAGTGCCTATGTCATAACCGAGAATGGCGACTACAAGGTCATGGGCCGTGGCAAGCGCGAGATTATGGATGGCGATACCGTTGCCGTGAGCATTAAGAACAGCCCGCACGGTGAGCGGCGCGCCGTGATCGAAGGCGTGGTTGAGCGCGCAGCCATAAGCGTGGTGGGCACGTACCAGACCGCCGGTCCGCTCGGTGTGATCGAGCCGCTCGATTCGCGTCTGAAGGCCGACTTCTTCATTCTGCCCGAGGATACCTCGGCGGATCGTCTGGGCGTCCACCCGGGTGATGCTGTTGTCGCACGCATTTTGACCTACCCGACGCGCCTGGAATCGGGCACCGTGACGATCGAACGCCGCATTGGCGGAGATGACGCGCCCGATTTGGGCGTTCAATATGTGATGGCGCGCTACGGCTATACCGATAGCTATCCCGAGGCCGCGCTGGACGAGGCCGAGGGGCTTTCGCTCGATGTGTCCGCGGCGCTTAAGGACCCGCTCCGCCGCGATCTGCGCGACCGCTTTGTCATCACGATCGACCCGGTCGACGCGCGCGACTTTGACGATGCCATTTCGCTGGAGCGTACGCCCGAGGGTGGCTACAAGCTGGGTGTGCATATCGCCGACGTTTCACACTATGTGGCTTGGGACGGACATATCGATCTTGAGGCTCGCCATCGCACGACATCGGTGTATCTGGCCGATCGCGTGCTTCCCATGCTGCCCGAACGCCTGTCCTGTGACCTGTGCTCGCTTCGCCCTGACGAGGACCGCCTGGCGTTTACCGTCGATATCGAGCTTGATGCGCAGGGCCGCGTGCGGCATTACGATCCGTACCCCAGCGTGATTCGCTCGCGTGTGCGTATGGACTATGACGGCGCCGAGGCGCTGCTGGTGCGTGCCGGCGCGGTTGAGTATTCGGTGTTGGAGGGTGCGGCCGAGGATGTTGCGGCTGCCGAGACCTCGCGCGAGGAAGCGCTTGAGCGCGGTCTTGCGTGCGAGGAGGCCGCCCGCGGCTACAACGTCGACCTCTGCGATTTCCTTGTTGCCGCTAACGAACTCGCCGAACTTCGCCGTCGTATTCGTCGCGCCCGCGGCTCAGTCGATTTTGACACGGCCGAGATTCGCGCTCTATTGGATGAGGACGGAGTACCCGTGCAGATTGTGGCGCGTGAGCGTTCGTGTGCCACGTCGCTTATCGAGGAAGCCATGCTGCTCGCCAACGAGTGCGTTGCAGAGTGGCTGGCAGACCGTGATATCGAGGCCTGCTATCGCGTGCATGAGGATCCGAGCCCCGATAGCCTGCACGGTGCCGCCGTTGCGCTGGCGCAGCTAGGCATCATCGACGATCGCCGTGCTGCCGGTATTGCCCTGGGGAGCCCCGATGAGCTGCAGGCTGCAGTTGATGCTGCCGCCGGTACGGCCAACGCACCGCTCGTTAACACGCTGCTTCTGCGCAGCATGCAGCGCGCGCTGTACAAGCCGCGCAACGAGGGCCACTTTGCGCTCGCCGCGCCGTGCTACTGTCACTTTACGAGTCCCATCCGTCGCTACCCCGATCTGGTGGTGCACCGCGTGCTCAAACTGCAGTTGGCCTATGAGCAGCTCGGCGGCAAGGACGCCTTGGTCCGTACGCCGCGGCTGATCGGCAAGGGGCGCGAGTCGCTGCCGCGCATTCTGCCGCAGATCTGCCGCGCATGTAGCGATGCCGAGCGCGCGGCAGATGCCGCCAGCCATGCGACGCAAAAGATCAAGATTGCCCAGTACTATGAGGACCGTCTGGGTGAGCGCTATGCCGGAACCGTCTCGTGGGTTAGCAGCATGGGCCTCTTTGTGCGCTTGGACCTAACACAGGTCGAGGGCCTGGTTTCAATTAAGAGCCTGGGCAACGAGTGGTTCGAGTTCGACGAGGACGCGCTTACGCTGACGGGCGCCGACACGGGGACTCGCTATGAACTGGGCCAGCGCGTGATTATCGAGGTCTCGCGCGTCAATACCACGCGTGGACACTTGGACTTTAAGCTTATCCATTAGCTAAATCCCGACTCGTGGCGAGAGAGCGGAGGGCGGTCTTTCGGGGCCGCCCTCCGCATTTGAATCGTGACTACCTTGCCGTCTGCTCGGCCGCCCGCTTACCTGCTATTTGAGAGGTAAAACCTACCAAAATAAACCTGTCCCTTTTGGCAGGTTTACAAGAAAGCGGGGATGAGATGGCGACGGTGTACGGGTATGCGCGGGTGAGTTCGCGCGATCAGAATCTGAATCGGCAGCTGGATGCGCTGGGCGCCTATGGCGTGGGCTCGGCGAATATTTATGCCGACCATGCGAGCGGCAAGGACTTCGATCGACCGCATTATCGCGAGCTGTTGCACGTCCTGGGAGACGGGGACGTGCTGGTGGTGCTTTCTATCGACCGACTTGGTCGTAATTACTCCGAGATTCTTGAGGAATGGCGACGCATTACCAAGGAGCTCGGGGTTGCCATTGTGGTGTTGGACATGCCATTGCTTGACACGCGCGCTAGGGCCAGCGGCGCGCCGGATGTGACCAACACCCTGATTGCCGATATTGTGCTGCAACTGCTGAGCTACGTGGCGCAGGTGGAGCGCGAGAATATCCATCGGCGCCAGGCGGAGGGAATTGCAGCGGCGCGGGCGCGAGGGGTTCGTTTCGGTCGACCTCGCAAGCCGTGCCCTCCTCAGTTTGAGCTGGTGCGCGATAGCTATGAGGCAGGCGATATTACCCGCAGCCAGGCAGCAAAGTGCCTGGGCGTGTGCGTGGGGACGTTCGATCGCTGGATGCGCGAGGCGGGGTAGGGGTTTGCGTCGCTTTGTCGCTTCCTGTTGCGATTCAAATTTTGATACGGTGACGATGCCATTTGGGGCTACACTCGCTGATATTCAAAAAAGGAGGTTGGCCCTTGGCGCGCGTAAAACAAATAATCGGATGGACCGCAATTGTTCTGTTCGTTGCAACGCTGGCGGGCATCTGGGTGCTGACGGAGCAAAATGCGGTGGAGACGTCGTTGCTGAGCGAGTCTACCGCGCGTGTGGTGGAGGGCCAGGCTACGGGCGTTCAGGCTGTCGATGCCACGGGTGAAGCTCAGGCGGAGAACGGAATGACCGGGGGCACCGATTCGGCTGCCTCGAATGTCCGGTCTGGCCGACTTGCTTCCATTCGCATGTGGGTGGGCACGAACGTCCGTCGCGTTGCCCATACCGTAGAGTTTTTCTTCGTCGGATTGTTCGCCTCCGTGGTCGTGGTTTGCTTTTCCAGGCGTCCGTGGAGCGTATGCTCCCGTTGCGTGCCCGTATTGCTCTTTTGCGCCGCCTGCTCCGTTGGCGATCAGGTACATAAGATCTTTGTTCCCGGCAGGCATTTCGACGTTATCGATTTAGGATTCGATGCTGCGGGCTATGTCACCGCCATGCTGTTGGTATTGCTGGCAGCGGCGTTGGTGCGCCATGCGACTCGGCCGATCGGCGCCCATGCGAGGCGCTAGCCGGTAACAAACCCGTTTCTGATAATGCGGCCTCGTTGAATTATTTTGTGTCGCGCGTATTTCCGAGCGGTCGGATTTGAGGGGCGAGCGGTAGAACGCTCGCCCTTTGTGCGCCACGATGCGGCACAATGTACCGCAAAAGCTGTTTGTATCCGGTACGAATCGTTCGTTGGTCTTTAATTCTTCTCAACGGAGGTGTTTGAGATGGCAAACGGATTGCTTTTGCGGCTTCGCGAGCGTGAGCTCAGCGCGAGCCCGGCGGAACGCAATGTCATCGCATATGTAAGCGCTCATCCGCACGAGGTGGTCGGGCTGTCCGTCCGCGGTCTTGCCGATGTCACGTTCTCCTCGCCCTCGAGCATTTTGCGCTTTTGCAAGCGTTTGGGTTTTGCGGGCTACAAGGAGTTCCAGCGCGAACTGATTGCCGAGCTGGCGCTCTTAGGTGACAAGAAAGACG
>CABQMC010000114.1 GCA_902465115.1 uncultured Collinsella sp. | reverse complement strand
TGAACAGCGAGGACTTACCGGCGTTGGGGCGGCCGATGATGGCCACGTTGAGCGCATCGGGGAACGCGTCGGCGACCTCGTCCTCCTCCTCGGGCAACAGGGCCACGATGTCGTCGAGCAGGTCTCCCGTGCCGTGGCCGTGCAGGGCCGAGAGCGGCGTGGGCTCACCGATGCCGAGCGAATAGAACTCCCAAATGTTGTCATTCTCGCGATCGGGGTTGTCGAGCTTGTTCACCAGCAGAAAGACCGGCTTGTCGCAGCGCTTGAGCATGCGGGCGACCGACTCGTCCTCCTCGGTGACGCCGGTGCGGCCATCGACCACAAACAGGATGACAGCGGCTTCCTCGGCGGCGGCAAGGGCCTGGTCGCGGATGGACGTGGCGAAGACGTCGTCGCTCTTGAGTGGCTCGATGCCGCCCGTGTCGACGATGGTGAACTCGCGGCCGTTCCAATCGGCCGTGTGATACGAGCGGTCGCGCGTGACGCCGCGGGACTCGTGGACGATGGCGTCCGAGGTCTGGGCCAGGCGGTTGACGAGCGTGGACTTGCCCACGTTGGGGCGTCCGACGACGGCGACGATAGGTTTCATCTGCTCTCCTTTAATGGGTAGGGTCAGCGGGAATAGTTGAATTGGCGGGCGTTATGCCAAGGATGTGCTCCAGGGTATCGAGCAGCTCATGCGGCATGGTCGATACCACATGAACCTCGGCGCCGCGACCGGTAAGGCGTGCGAGCAATTCGTCACGATGATACTCGTCAAGGGTCATACCGTCGGCGTTGAACATGAGCTTAGGCACAAAGAGCATAACCCCCGAGAGGTCCTGCGGCAGCTGCTCCAGGATGTCGCAGGCGACGATGAGACCGGTCACGTCCACGTTACCGCCAAAGTAACGATTTTTGATGGCCGTGACTGTACCGGCAAGGCCCTGTGGAGACTCCACAAAACGCGCCACCGTATCGCGCGCGCTGGCGCCTGAGAGGCACAGCAGGCGCTGGCCACGGGCGGCGATTGCCTCGCGAACGCGGTACAGGCGCTCGGCATCGGCGGCGAGCACGTTGTCGGTCTCGTCCAGGTAGGAGCGGATCATGCCGATGCCGTCGTAGTACTGCGGGTAGCCGTCGTAAAAGTCGGCCTCGGGCGGCTCGATGCCGGCATCTAGGTAGAACTCGTCGCTCATCTGGAAGGTGTGGCGGCCAAAGCGCTCGAAGGCGCGGTCCTGGAAGGGCCTGATCATGGCGATAGTCTCGCGCGCCAGCTCGGGCTTGTCGCTGTAGGACCAGCTAAAACGGTTCTGATGCTTGGTAAAACCGAGCGGCACAATGCCCAGGCTGGTGATTTGCTCATGTTCCTCGCAGAAGCGCAGGGTCTTTTCCAACTCCTCGCCGTCGTTCATGCCAGGACACAGCACGATCTGCGCGTGAATCTCGATGCCGGCGGCCATGATGGCCTCGAGCACGTCCATGCCGCGCTGAGCGTTTCGGCCCATCATGCGGCGGCGAACGTCGGGGCTTACGGCATGGACCGACACGTTCATGGGGCTCATGTTGCGTTGAATGACGTTTTGCACGTCTTCGTCTGTGAGGTTCGTGAGCGTGACAAAGTTGCCCTGCAAAAAGCTTAAGCGATAGTCGTCGTCGCGAATATAGAGCGTGGAGCGGCCTCCCTTGGGCAGCATGGTCATAAAGCAGAACACGCAGGCGTTTACGCAGGTGCGCATGCCATCGAAGATGGGGCCATCGAACTCTAAGCCCCAGTCCTCGCCGGGAAAGCGATCGAGCTCGACGGGGGTGACGGTGCCGTCGCGCGGATCGAAAACCTCCAGCTCGACGGTGTCGTCATCTGCCTCCCAGAGCCACACGATCATATCGGTCAGTTGCTCGCCGTTGACCGTGAGCACGCGCATGCCCGGCTCGATACCCACATCCCATGCGGGCGATTCGGGGCGCACGTTTTTAACGAGCGCGCCCTCACCCGGCTCGGGGTCGCGGCTGCGCCCGTAATCGGCCACCTCAGCGGCGTATGCGGGTACGGTCTGGTCCATGATTAGCGGCAAAGCTCCTTGATGCGCTCGACGGCGCGTTCGATGTGTTCTTGCGGGGTGGAGGCTCCGGCGGTGATGCCGATGTGGTGAGCGTCGGTAAACCACGCGGCCTGAAGCTCGGAAGCTTCCTCGATGTGATACGTACGCTCGCAGGCGTTTGCGCAAATCTGCGCCAGGCGGCGGGTGTTGCCCGAGTTCTTGCCGCCCACCACGACCATGCAGTCGCAGCGGTTGGCAAGTGCGGCTGCTGCCTGTTGACGCTCACTCGTGGCGGCGCAGATGGTGTTGATCACACGCAGCTCCTGCACGCGCGGGGTGATGGAGGCCACAACTTCGGCCAAGTTCTGCGCGGTCTGGGTAGTCTGTACGACGAGGCCTACCTTGCCCTTGAGCGGCAGTACGTCCGCATCGGCGGCGCAGCTCACGACCCGCGCGTCATCGCCGGCATGGCCCAGGATGCCCTCAACCTCGGGGTGGCCCGGCTCGCCTACGACGAGCACGCGATAGCCCTCGCGTACCAGGCGCTCGGCGGCCACGTGGACCTTCTTTACGTAGGGGCAGGTGGCATCGACTACGTCGAGGCCGCGCTTGCGAGCGGCATCGATGACCTGCGGCACCACGCCGTGCGCGCGAATGATCATGGTGCCCGATGCGGCGTCGTCCAGGGTCTCGGCCAGACCGACGCCTGCCTCGGAAAGCTCGCGCACCACGATGGGGTTATGGATGAGCGGACCCAGGGTGTGGACCTGGGCGTTCTCCCCCGCTTGCGGGGCGGCCGCCATAGCCATGTCGAGCGCGCGCTGCACGCCGTAGCAGGTGCCGGCGTGGGCAGCGATTTCGATGATGGGGGCGTCTGCCTTGCTGGCAACGGCCTCGACGGCGTTCATGACTTCCTCGCTCATGGCTAGAACCTGCCAGGATGCTCGGCGCACAGGTCATCGCGCATGGCGTAGACGCGACTCATGGCTTCGGACTCAAACCATGCCAGGCGCTCCTTGCGCTTGAGCTCGGCCGGTGCGTCGGAAAGCGAGACGGCCTTGCCTGCACGGATCCAGCACTTTTTGGGGCGCATGAGCTTTTTGCCCGCAGGCGTGATATCGGACCAGCCGCAGATGGCGAGCGGGTTGACGGGTGCCTTGCCCATCTGGGCGATGAGCGCAAAGCCGCCGTGGACCTCGGGCTTGATCTCGCGCGAGCGGATGCGCGTGCCCTCGGGGAAGATCAGAACGTCCTCGCCGCGCTGCAGCAGGCACTTCATGTCGGCGGTGCCGCGCTCGACGGGAATACCGCCCACACGGCTAAAGGCCCAGCGCACGATCTTGCTCTTGGCGAACTCGGATTTAAAGATGGGGCGAATGCGGCGGCCGCCAAAGAACAGTGCCGTCTCTACAGCCAGGAGCTCGGCCATCGAGGTGTGGTTGCAGATGACCACGCTGCCGCGGCCTTCCTGGCGCTCAAACAGCAGGTCGGCGTCCTCGACCTTCCAGCGCCACATGAGCTTGGAGAAGACCCACAGGATGCCCATGACTACGGCGACAGTGCCGCGGATGAGCGCCGGGAACTCGTCGTAGGGGGCGTTGTAGTAATCCTCGGGCGTCTGCTTAAACAGGCGCATGGGCTACCTCCTTTGGTTGATGAGGTCCTCGATAATGCGGACGACCTCGTCGATGGTGTGGGCGGTGGAGTCGACGTGCACCGCGTCCTCGGCGGGCACGAGCGGCGCGACCTCGCGGCTGCTGTCGAGCTTGTCGCGCTGCTTGAGGGCGTCGAGGGTCTCGTCGACCTCGGCCTCGAGCTGCTCGGTGGTGAGCGGCTGGGCGTCGTTTTGGTGGCGCTGCAGCACGCGGCGACGGGCGCGCTCGCGCGGGTCGGCGGTCAGAAAGACCTTGACCTGCGCGTTGGGGAACACGACGGTGCCGATGTCGCGACCCTCGGCGACAATGTCGCGGTCCTCGGCGGCGCGGCGCTGGTGGATGAGCATGGCCGCGCGCACGCCCGGGTAGGCCGAAACCTTGGACACGTTGGCGTCGACCTGCGGGGTGCGGATGGCAGCCGATGCGTCCTGGCCGTCGATGGTCAGGCGCGTGTCCTCGCCGGTGCCGTTGGTAAAGCGAATCTCGATCTGCTCGGCGAGGGCGTCGATGGCCGCCTCGTCGTCCAGGTCGATACCGCGATCGAGCGCGGCGAAGGTGACGGCGCGATACATGGCGCCCGTGTCGAGCTTGTTAAAGCCCAGTTGGCGGGCAATCTCCTTGGCGATGGTGGACTTGCCGGATCCGGCGGGGCCGTCGATGGCGACGATCATGCAATGCTTCCTTTCGGTGGTTGACGTGTTGGTATGGGACGCGGGCGCTGCGGATTGGCGGGTTGCCTAGCTCGTGTAGCGCTCGCGGTAGGTGTTGCGCTTGGGCGCGGAACCGTGGCTGCCGTGGTGACGCGTGCGGGTCGCGGCGTTGGTCGCCGGCGCGGCGCCGCGTTTGGAGCTGGCCTGCTTGGGCGGGATACCGCCGTCCTTGAGGATCTGCACCTCGCGATCGGTGAGCTCGCGCCACGAGCCCTTGGCCACGTCCTTGAGCTCCAGGCCGGCAAAGTTGCAGCGGTGCAGACGGATCACCGGGTGGTGAATCTTGCTCAACATGCGCTTAACCTGGTTCTTGCGGCCTTCGCGGATGATGACTTCGACGGCGGTGGTACCGGACTTGACACCTTGCGGAGCCACGGCCTCGGCCTCGCGCGCGTTAATGACGCGGCAGATAGCCGGCTGGCACAGGCCGTCGTCGAGCTCGATGCCGCGGCGGAGTGGTTCCAAGTCGCGATCGGTCAGGTGGCCGTCCACGAGCGCCTGGTAGGTCTTGTAGACGTGCTTGCTGGGGTGCAGCAGATCCTGCGACAGGTCGCCGTCGGTGGTAAAGAGCAATAGGCCCGTGGTGTCGCGGTCTAGGCGACCAACCGGGAACAGCCCCGGAAAGCGGTCGCGCGGGACCAGGTCGGCCACGCAGGGGCGTTCCTGCGGATCGCTCATGGTGGTGAGGTAGCCGGTCGGCTTGTAAAGCATCAGGTACACGGCGCCCTGGTTGAGCTTGACCAGCATGCCATCGACCTCGATATGGTCGCGGTCCACATCGACCTTGGTACCCAGCTCGGTTGCGACCTGGCCGTTGACGGTCACGCGGCCGGCGGTCATCAGGTCCTCCGAGCCGCGGCGGCTCGCCACGCCCGCGCGCGCCAAAAAGCGCTGCAGGCGCATGGTGTGCGGGTAGACGGGCTGGACGTTGCCTGTGGGCGTTGTGGCGTCCGTGGTGCTTACGATGCGCGTCTCCCCTGCGTCGTTAGTCCTCGTCATGCATATCCTCCGAGGTCTCGTCGACGACCAGGGTCTCCAAGTCCTCGACTGCCTCAATATCTTCAACATCGGTGTCGATCAGTTCGCGCTCTTCGTCCAGGTCCTCGGCCTGCTCCTCGAGCGTGGACTGAATACTGCGGCCGCTCAGGCGTTCGCGGATAAACTGGCGCGACTGCTCG
>CABQMC010000113.1 GCA_902465115.1 uncultured Collinsella sp. | reverse complement strand
CAGATTGTCCAAATGCGGCCCGCGCAGCGTCGAGCCGTTACGCGGGTTGGTAAACCCGCGTAACCCCTAGTACATCTTTGCGCCGGCGGGGATGGAAGCGTCGAGTTGGATCAGGTTGAGGCGCTCCTCGCCCTCCTCCTCGTGGATGGCGCTGATCAGCATACCGCAGCTGGGAATACCCATCATCTTGCGCGGAGGCAGATTGGTGATGGCGAGCAAGGTCTTGCCGACCAGGTCCTCGGGCTCATAGTAGCCATGGATGCCGGAGAGGATGGTGCGGTCGGTGCCGGTGCCGTCGTCGAGCGTAAAGTTCAGCAGCTTCTTGGACTTCTTGACGGCCTCGCATGCCTTGACCTTCACAGCGCGGAAATCGCTCTTGGAGAAGGTATCAAAGTCGACGAACTCCTCGAACAACGGCTCAACGGCGATCTTGGAGTAGTCGAGCGTGGGCTTGAGCGGCTTGACGAACGGGCTTGCGGCGTTGCCGGCCTCGGCAGCCTTGGCAGCGGCGGCACCGGACTGGAAACCCTTCTCGGGCTTCATGTGCGGGAACAGCAGGACGTCGCGAATGGAAGCCTGGTTGGTGAGCAGCATGACCACGCGGTCGATGCCGATGCCGATGCCGCCCGCGGGAGGCATACCGTACTCGAGGGCGCGCACGTAGTCCTCGTCGTACTCCATAGCCTCGTCGTCGCCGCCGGCCTTCTCAGCCATCTGGGCAGCAAAGCGCTCGGCCTGGTCGACCGGGTCGTTGAGCTCGGAGAATGCGTTGGCGTACTCGTGGCCGGCGATGACCAGCTCAAAGCGGTGCGTCAGGCGCGGATCGTCCTCAAAACGCTTGGCAAGCGGGCTGACCTCGATGGGGTAATCGCATACGAAGGTCGGGTTGACGATGGTGTCCTCGCCCAGCTCATCGTAAATCTCGGCGATAATTTTGCCAGCAGTCCACTCGGGCTTAATCTCCAGGCCCTTCTCGCGTGCGGCGGCGGCAAGCTCCTCGACCGGCGTGTCGATGGTGATCTGCTTGCCGAGCACGTCCGAGACGATGTCGGTCATGGGACGGCTTGCCCACTCACCGGACAGATCGATGGTCTGGCCCTGATACTCGATGACCTCGGGATTGCCGATAGCCTTGTTGGCAGCCTTGATGACGCCCTGGGCGAGTGCCTTCATGCCCTCGAGATCGGAGAAGGCACGATAGGCCTCCATCGTGGTGAACTCGGGGTTGTGGGTGAGGTCCATACCCTCGTTGCGGAAGATGCGGCCGATCTCGAAGACGCGCTCAAAGCCACCGACGATGCAGCGCTTGAGGTGCAGCTCGGTAGCAATGCGCAGGTAGCACTCCTGATCGAGCGCGTTGAAGTGCGTGATGAACGGCTTGGCCGTAGCGCCGCCCTGAATGGTCTGCAGGATGGGGGTCTCGACCTCCATGTAGCCGTCGGACTCCATAAAGCGGCGGAAGGTGGAGAGAATCTGCGAGCGCTTGCGGAAGGTCTCGCGAACATCGTCGTTGGCAATCAGGTCGACATAGCGCTGACGATAACGGGTCTCCTTATCGGAAAGACCGTGGAACTTCTCGGGCAACGGACGAACGGCCTTGGAGAGCAGGGTCGCGCTCTTGGGGGCAACGGAGAGCTGGCCGCGCTTGGTGCGAACAACCACGCCGGTCACGCCCAGGATGTCACCAAGGTCGAGAGCCTTGAGCGTATTCCAAGCTGCCTCGTCCATGTCGTTGATGCGGCAGAACAGCTGAATCTCGGCGGTAGCGTCGCGCACGACGATAAACATGATCTTGCCCTGACCACGCTTGGCGACCACGCGGCCGCCGATCTTCACGACGTCCTCAGTATCCTCGCCATCGGCAAGATCGGCATATTTGGCCTCAATGTCGACGACATAGTCCTCGATCTCGGAGTGCTCGGGATAGGGGTTCTGGCCCGCCTCGAACAGGGCGGCGCGCTTTGCCAGACGCGTGGCGCGCTCGTCGTTGAGCGTCGAGGCCTGATCGGCGACGTTCTGGTTCTCTGCCATAAGTTAGCTCCTCAAACTAAAACGCTCCCCAGGATTCGGTCCCAGGGAGCGAAAACATACCTTTACGCGGGACCGTGGTCTAGCGTGCAATCTTGGCGATGGTGTAGACGCGGGTCTTGCCAGAAGGCGTAACGACCTCAACGGAGTCGCCCTCGCCGTGACCGATGATGGCGTGACCGACCGGAGACTCGTTGGAGATCTTGTGCTCGAGCGAGTTGGTCTCGGTGGTACCGACGAGCGTGACTTCCATGACCTCACCGTTGGGATCGATCAGAGAAACGGTGGAACCGATGGAGACGGTCAGATCGCCCGTGGTGGCAGCAACCTGAGCGTTGGCGAGGATGGCCTGAATCTCGGCAATGCGAGCAGCATTCTGGGCCTGCTTGTCCTTGGCGGCGTCGTACTCGGAGTTCTCCGAAAGGTCGCCAAACGCGCGGGCTTCCTTGATGTCCTCGACGATCTCCTTGGCATAATCGCCCTCACGCCAAGCGAGCTCCTCGACGAGCTTCTGGCGGCCCTCAGCGGTCAGTACGATCTGGCTTGCGTCCATACGGATATCTCCCCAACTATGATGTAACGATCAACTGTCAACAAAACGAAAAAGACCGGCTAGCCTGCGGGCAAGCCGGTCAGGTGCTCACCCCAAAGGGATGGGACTACTCTGCGTCCGCGTCGCTGTCCTCTGCCTGCTTTTTCTTGGCAGCAGCGAGCTTGGCCTCGAGCTCTGCGATCTCCTTGTCCTCCTTGGACTCCTCGACCACAACGTCCTCGGCCTGCTTGGTTTCGCCCTTATCGTCGCCCTCCATACCCTCGCGGATATTCTTGACGGTAGAGCCGAGAGACTTGCCGAGCTTCGGCAGGTTCTTAGGTCCGAAGATGATCAAGACAACGACGAGAATAATGATGAGCTCAGGAGCCCTCAGTCCAAACATGTAGACCTCCACAATACAGCGAGACAAGCTCGAATGAGTATACCGCGGGTGCCGCGGTATCACAACAATAGCTAAAAAAAGGGACCGCAAGAAGCGGTCCCTCCTCATGCTCTGGTCGGGTTGACTGGATTTGAACCAGCGACCCCTGCGTCCCGAACGCAGTGCTCTACCGAACTGAGCCACAACCCGTTAGCTCGACTATAGTAACAAAGATTTTCGCCGCGTGCTAGAGAAATTTTTTTTTCTTTGGCGCGTCGATTTGAACCGTGTTGGGAATAAGCTCAGTCGCGCAGGCCCACCAGCCATTTTGCTGGGCAGCCCCCGCAAGATGGACTGCTGCAGCGACGGTATCGCAAATGGCAAACGAGCAGGCACCCGAACCGCACACGTCCACGGCAACGGTTCCCTCCTGTGCGCGCAGCCAGTCGAGAACCGCCTGGATCCGCGGCTCCATCTGCGCGGATATGACGCCCAGATTGTTATGAACGAGCGCATATGCCGCCTCGGCATCGCCGGCGCGTAAGACAGAAGCAATCGCACCGGGTTTGTCCGCGGGCACTGGGCTCTCATCAAATCGTCGATACGCTTCAACCGTTGAAACGCTCGTCTCGTGCGGTTTGACCAATACGACAGGTGTCGCCGGAAGCACAGGATACTCAGTGGCCAGCACATCTCCCCCGCCGACGTAGAATGCGGGACTCGTGTGCAAAAAGAACGGCACGTCGGCGCCGATACCGCGAGCGATGTCATCGAGCGCGGGGTCGGCGCGGTCGATACTCCACAGCTCGGCCAAGGCAACGATGACCGCGGCGGCATCCGTCGAGGGGCCTCCCAGGCCGGCGCACAGCGGGATACGCTTTTCGATCGTCACGCACACATTGGCATCGCGACCGTAATGCTCGGCCATAGCGATTGCCGCCCGATAGGCCGTATTTTTTTGCATGGGAAAATCGGATGCCGGAACCGTCTGGACGGTCAGCACCGGCGCAGGCGCGACCGTCACGGTATCGACAAGACCGACGGCTGCCATCAGGGAATCGACCCTGTGATAGCCGCGGGCGTCGCGCTCGGTATGAACTCCCAGATAGAGGTTAATCTTTGCCGGCGCGGTAAGGATGAGGGACCGATCGGTCACCGTTAGTGCTCCTCGAGCTGGTTGCCGAGCGGGGTAAAGATATGTTCGCCGCTCTCGGGATCGAACAGTTCGACCTGGCCGGTAAGGACATCGATGTACTGGTAGGACTGACGCGATTTGCGGCCGCGACGCTCGTCAACCTCAACGATAAAGACGGCGGGGTGGACGCTCTTGATGGTGCCCATGCGCTCGATGACGCGGGTACGGCCCATGTTGGCCTTAACCTTGACGCGATCGCCCACCATATCGGTCAGCTTCTCGTGGATGTCGTCGACGTGATTGACTTCCATCTCTTCCATGAACAGGGCCTCCAGAGGGTGCAATTCAAAAAGGGGATAATACCCCTAAGATAGACAAAACTCTAATATTGTAGCACCCTGCTGCAGCCATACGCAAGCAGCTAAAAAAGCCCCGTCCCAAATTGACTACCTACAGATTGTCTGTGTCCAGAACGATGGTGAACGGACCGTCGTTGACTAGGTCGACCTTCATATCGGCGCCAAAGATACCATGCGCCACATGCTCAACGTCCTGGGCGACGAGTGTCAGAAAGTACTCGTAAAGTTCGTTAGCGACATCGGGCGCGCCGGCGTCCGTAAACGACGGACGGCGGCCGTGGCGGCAGTCGGCAAACAGCGTGAACTGCGACACCACGAGCACCTCGCCGTCGACATCCGCCAGCGCCAAGTTGGTCTTGCCGTTCTCGTCCTCGTTGATACGCAGCCCGCGGAGCTTGCCCCACAGCTTGTCGGCTTCGGCGCGTGTGTCGCCGTGGCCCACGCCCAGCAGCACCAGGTAGCCGCGTCCAATACGGCCCACGCACTCGCCGTCGACCGTCACGCCGGCGTTGAGCACGCGCTGCACCACCGCACGCACGGTCTACTCCTCGCCCGTCAGCTTGGCGGACAGATGCTCGAGCGCATGGAAACGATGGCTAATGGCGTTCTTCTCGTCCGCCGTGAGCTCGGCCATGGTCTTGCCCGGCGTATCGACCGGCAGGAACAGCGGGTCGTAGCCAAAGCCGTGATCGCCGCGGCCCTCGTGCGCGATAACGCCCTCGCAGGTGCCCTCGCCATAGGTGACCAGGCCGTCCGTATCGATAAGCGCGACGACGCTCATAAAGCGCGCGGTACGGTCCTCGTCTGCCACGCCTTCCAAGTTAACGAGAAGCTTGGCGTTGTTGGCGGCATCGTCGCCATGCACGCCCGCATAGCGCGCGCTATACACGCCTGGCTCGCCGTCCAGCGCGTCGACGACCAAGCCAGAATCGTCGGCGATGGCCATAAGGCCCGTCTCCTCAACGGCAGCCTGTGCCTTGATGATGGCGTTCTCCAAAAACGTCGTGCCGTTTTCCTCGGGGTCCTCAAAATCGCCCAGCTGACCGAGCGCCACAAAGCGCACCTCGGGCATGACCTTGCCCAAAATGGCCTCGATCTCGGTGAGCTTATGGGCGTTGCCGGTTGCCACGAC
>CABQMC010000112.1 GCA_902465115.1 uncultured Collinsella sp. | reverse complement strand
CTACGCGCAGAATATGGGCGTTGCCTTAAAAGCCTTCCGCACGGCGCTGATTCTCCTTTCGAGCATTCTTTCCGCCTGCGTGACCGCGTTCGCTGGTCCGGTGTCGTTCGTAGTCATCGCGGTTCCGCATCTCGTCAAGTCGGCGCTGAAGTCGTCGAAGCCCATCCGCGTGATTCCTGCGTGCTTCTTGGGAGGCGCCATCTTCTGCGCGGGCTGCGATTTGATCGCGCGCACGCTGTTCTCCCCCGTCGAGCTTTCCATCAGCGCCGTCACCGCCATCTTCGGCGCGCCGGTGGTTATCGCGCTCATGTTGAAGAAGCGGGTGAGGTAGATGGGGAAATTCGTGCCGCAGCCCAAAACGCTCGGAGGGGACATTCCATGCTTAGGCAGTCCTAAGCTCGCACGAAAGCGCCAGAAGGCACTTTCGACTCGCGCGGAACTGCGCGCGGAACGCCTCCTTCGAGCGGAGTCGAACCTCGAAACCCCGGTCGAAACGCAGGCTGACGGAGCGCCGCTTTTCCGCATAAGCGACCTGTCGGCGGGCTACGACAAGAAGGTCGTAGTCGAAGGCGTCGATCTGGAGGTTCGCGCGGGCGACGTCGTGGCGCTCATCGGGCCGAACGGCTCGGGCAAGTCGACCATCTTGAAAACCATCACGCGCCATCTGGCACCGCTTGCCGGCGCGGTCGAGCTCGACGGGCGAGAGATTTCCCGATGGAAGACGGCGGAGTTCGCAAGGAACCTTGCCGTTATGCTGACAGATCGCCCACGGACCGAGCTCCTCACCTGCCGCGATATCGTGGAGGCGGGAAGGCATCCCTACACCGGGCGAATGGGCACACTCTCGCCCGACGACCATAGTCGGGTCGATGAGGCCATGAAAACCGCACATGTGGAAGAGCTCGCCGAGCGCGACTTCATGCAGATAAGCGACGGGCAACGCCAGCGCGTCATGCTCGCACGCGCCATCGCGCAGGATCCGAGTGTGCTCGTGCTCGACGAGCCCACGTCGTATCTCGATATCCGCTACCAGATCGACCTGCTGCGAATACTTCGCCACCTTGCGAAATCGCGGAATGTGGCTGTCATCATGTCCATCCACGAACTCGAGCTCGCGCAGAAAAGCGCCGACAAGGTGATTTGCGTGAAGGACGGCCGGGTCTTCCGCGCCGGCGCACCCGAGGACATATTCACGCGCGAGACGATTGGCGAGCTCTACGGCCTTCAACATGGCACCTTCAACGAGCGCTTCGGCAGCGTGGAAATTGGGCGCCCACACGGCGATGCACACACGTTCGTCATCGCCGGCGCAGGTACGGGGTCGGCTGTGTTTCGCCAGCTCATCCGGCAGGGCAAGGCGTTCTACGCGGGCGTTCTGCACGAAGGGGACATCGACTGCGAGCTCGCGCGCGACCTGGCGACGGAATGCGTGGCCGAGCGCGCCTTCGAGCCGATCGGGGATAAAACCATAGCCCGCGCCAAAGAGCTCCTCGTCCACTGCGCGCGCCTTATCGTGTGCCCCGCCGCCTTCGGCACCATAAACGCCCGCAACGCAGAGCTCGTCGAGTTCGCACGCTCGCATGGTATCGAGGTCATGCGAGCGTGCGAAGACGCATCGGAGGATTCCAATGTGGAGTGGGTATGATGAATTGGACACCTATTTAAGAGCGAAAGGTGTTCAAGATGACCCAAAGAAGAAAGCGATACGACAGGCAGTTCAAGGTCTCGGCGGCAAAGGTGGTCCTGTCCGGGGAAATGACGGTCAAAGGCCTATCGGAGGAACTCGGCATAAAGGATTCGACGCTGAGAAGATGGGCCCGCGAATACGAGGAGATGGGAGACGGCGCGTTCCCCGGAAACGGCTCCCCGAAGATCAACAAGGACTACGAGATCGTGAAGCTCAAGAAGAAGGTCGAGGAGCTCGAGCGCGAGAACGAGATACTAAAAAATTTCCGGGCCTTCTTGAGTCAAGACCATGCGTGAGGTTCGAGTTCCTCAAAGAGCATAGGGGCGAGATCGGCCCCATCAAGAAGGCATGCGGGCTGATGAAAGTCTCGAAATCCGGTTTCTACGAGTATCTCGGCCGGAAGAAGTCCGACGCCCAGATAGAGCGGGAGGCGATCGAAGGTTTCGTCGTCGAGGCCTTCGAGCGGCATCATGCAGAAGCTCGGACTTGCCGGAAAGGGCGCGACCCGAAAACACCGCATCCAGAAGAAGGTCGAGCCGGGAGACCCTCGGTTGAACCTGGTAGAGCGCGCTTTCACCGTGGGCGAGCGCAACAGGCTTTGGGTGGGCGACATCACCTACATACCCACAAGAGAAGGGTGGCTCTATCTCGCAGCCGTGATAGACGCCTTCTCCCGCAAGGTCGTGGGCTGGTCAATGTCCGAGCGCATCACCGAGAAGGTCGCGATCGACGCGATGGAGCAGGCGGTCGGCAGGGAGGGTCCGCCAGACGACGGCAGCCTCGTCTTCCATGACGATCAGGGCGCGCAGTACACCTCCCGTTCCTTCCGGCGGTGTCTGGACTCGCATGGCATAGTCCAGTCGATATCAAGGCCCGGCACGCCGCTGGACAACGCGGTGGCCGAGTCGTTCTTCAAGACGCTGAAAAGGGAATTGGTGAAAGAGAGGAGCTATGGGACGAGGGACGAGGCCAAGCAGGACATCTTCAAGTACATAGAGCTCTATTACAATAGGGTGCGCATGCATTCCACCCTGGGCTACATGTCTCCAGTGGAATACGAGCGGCAATACGCTTGAGGATCCTTAAAAGAAAGTCCAGTTTATCCTTCCCACTCCAATGGATACGCCTAGGCGCGGTCCAAGAAATCGTCCGCATCCCCATCTGACACTATTTCACCGCAACTTAGAAGGTGTCGGCGTATAACGCTTCACCCCAAATTAAATTGATTCGTTGAATAGACACATTACAAATCTTTAAACTTCGTTTAATCTACAAGTGGGTATTATCACACATTAAGCACACGTGAAAGGATATACCCATGTCGCTTACACAGTCAGCAGAGCGTGCAGCGCTTAACAAGCTCATCGATTATCTCGACGACAACCCGCAAGAAAACATCGACAAAATCATGGACCTCGTGAACAAGCTGGTCCCCAATCGCGTATTTCCTGTACAGCGAGAGGCATTCACCAATGTCATCAAGAGCCGCGGCAATTGGTATGACCTGATCATGCGTGTGTTCAGCCTTAATCCCCAGATGCGAACCAAACTGCTTAAGACCCTCATTGTCGACGCCAACCTGCTTGCTTGGCCAGAGCAGGAAAAGAACCGCGAAAAGTACCAGTGCAACGTTCCGTGGGCCATCCTGCTCGATCCCACGAGCGCCTGCAACCTGCATTGCACGGGCTGCTGGGCCGCCGAGTACGGCTACAAGCAGAATCTCTCGTTCGAAGACATCGACTCTATCGATACGCAGGGCAAAGAGCTCGGTACGCATATCTACATCTATACCGGCGGCGAGCCGCTCGTCCGCAAGCACGACCTGATCAGAATTTGCGAAAAACATCAGGACTGCGTGTTTCTCTGCTTTACCAACTCCACGCTGATCGACGAGGCCTTCTGCGACGACATGATTCGCGTAGGTAATTTTGTCCCTGCCATCAGCGCCGAGGGCAATGAGCACACAACCGACGCCCGTCGCGGCGAGGGTACCTACGCAAAGATCGAGCACGCCATGAAACTCCTGCGCGAGCGCGACTTGCCGTTTGGTATCTCCACCTGTTGGACCAGCGCCAATGCCGACACGGTTGCTACCGAGGAGAACATGGACTGGATGATCGGCGAGGGAGCACTCTTCTGCTGGTACTTCCACTTTATGCCGGTTGGCCGCAATGCAACCCCCGAGCTCATGCCCACGCCCGAGCAGCGCGAGCACATGTATCACTTTATCCGCGAAATGCGTGAGAAGAAGCCGCTGTTTACGCTCGACTTCCAAAACGACGGCGAGTTTGTAGGCGGATGTATCGCCGGCGGCCGCCGCTACCTGCACATCAACGCCGCCGGAGACGTGGAGCCGTGCGTGTTCATCCACTACTCAAACGCCAACATCCACGATGTGAGCTTACTCGACGCGCTGCGCTCTCCCCTCTTTATGAAGTACTACGAGAACATGCCGTTCAACGACAACTACCTCAAACCATGCCCCATGCTCGAGAATCCCGACGTGCTGCCCAAAATGGTCGCCGAGAGTGGCGCAATGAGCACCGATCTTATCGAGAAGGAGTCACCCGAGCAGCTGCGCGAAAAGACCCAGGCTGCCGCCGAGGCATGGTCACCTGTCGCCGACCGCATCTGGAACGACTCCGACGATCCGCTATATGCCAAGCGTCACGAGGATAAGTCACAAGGTATGGCCGATAGCGACATGCACAAGTTCGAAAAACAGGGCCGCACACTCAAAAACGGCGATTAATGCTGCCCTACACGACAAACGCTCAGAAATGAAGCGGAGCAGTCTCGAGGCACATCTTCGAGGCTGCTCCGCCTTACCGTCAAAACAGTTTTACTAAGTTGCGGTGAAATAGGGACTAGATCGGCCTTCCAATAACCAAAACAATCCCTATTCCACCGCAACTTCTTTAAGTTGTTGAATTATCGATGCTATTCGAAGCGAGATTCCAGGCTCGACAGGCCGTTGAGTGTGAGGTCATTGGCAACCTCCGAGACGCGCTCGATAGGAACCGAGCCATCAGACAATGCCCACGTGCGATAGATACCGATAATACCCGACAGCAAAAACGCCAGATAGTAGTCGAACATCTCGTCCTTGAGACCTTGGGGCAGCAGATCGCGCTCGGCAATCTCGTGTTCGAGCGGCGAACGAAGACGAGCCATAAAATCATCGAGCGGAATGTTCTCGATCAGCTGACGATTGAGCACCAAGTTGTTACACAGTGCCTCGTTAACGGTTTTAAAGAAGGTCGCCGCCGCGCCCAGAGCGCGCTCGTTGGTGTCGCCGTCCATGGAAGCAAGCGTTTTCTCGACCGAGTCGACAATCATCTCCACCACATCGACGGCAATGGCATCGAGCAGGCCGTCAACCGTACCAAAGTGAACGTAAAAGGTTTTGCGGTCGACATTGGCCTCGCGCGCGATGGCACTCACCGTAATGTCTGCCAGCGGCTTTTCCATGAGCAGGCGCTCGAAAGCGGAAAGGATGGCATTACGGCTGCGAACGATGCGACGATCAAGACGCGGTTTGCTGGTTGCCATGGGCGTGTCCCTTCGATATGCGAGCATTCATCAACAGATGAGAGATAATCTACGTAAGAGGATTATCCCCCATACAGCACAAATATGCCCCGCATCATGAAGAACGCACGACTGTCCTACTGCGACTTAGGGTGCTTCTTCTTATTGAGTACCGACGGAGATACGCGAATACCATCGCCTGTCTGGCGCACATAGGCTTTATGAGCCGGCTTAGCGGTCCCAGAAGCCTTCTGAGCCTGCTTCTTGGGATCAACAGTAACAGCATTCGCGGGGTGAGGCTTAGTGGGCGCAGAGGGCGTCTGAGGCGTGCGGCCGAGCTTGCGCATCACGCAATCCCAGCGCGCATGG
>CABQMC010000111.1 GCA_902465115.1 uncultured Collinsella sp. | reverse complement strand
CTATGACGGCGGACGCGCGATCGTCGTGGGCGGCGAAGGCTGGCACGAGGGCGTCAAGGGCATCGTGGCAAGCCGTCTGACCAACCGCTACCACGTGCCGGCGCTGCTGTTCTCGATCGAGGACGGTATCGCGCGCGGCTCTGGTCGCTCGGTGGGCAAAGTTAACCTGTTTGACGCCATCGAGCGCTGTTCCGACCTGATGATTCGTCGCGGCGGACATGCCGGTGCGGTGGGTGTGACTATCGAGGCATCCAAGCTCGACGAGTTTCGCCGTCGCCTTTCCGCCGTGTTGTCCGAGCTTCCCGCCGAGGACTTTGAGGACACCGACGAGGTTGCCGCCACGGTCGACCTTTCCGAATTGAATATCGAGACCATCGAGCAGATTTCCCGCCTTGAGCCGTTTGGCCAGGGTAATAAGGTGCCGCTGCTGGCTGCCGAGGGCGTGACGATGTGTGATCGCGCCGTGGTGGGTAAGACCGGCGAGCACATGCGCTTTGTGGCGACCGATGGCGCCGCGAGTGTGCCGGCCATTATGTTCCGCGTGCCGCAAATCGATAAGCTCATCAACTGCGATAGCGCTGTCGACTTGGTGTTCGAGGCCGTTGCCGAGCATTGGCAGGGTCGTGTGAAGCCCAAGCTCATGGTCAAGGATGTTCTGGTCCGCGATACCACGCTGCCCAGCGTCGACGATCCGGCATGCGAGCTTCGTCGTGGCGTGCAGCCGGCGGATTCCGGCCTGCGCCTGGAGTCGCGCAAGCGCGAGACGCTCGCCCAGCTTTCCTATACCGAGCTCACGCGCTCGCTTATCCATAGCTTTATCGGATCGAACCAGCCGCACCGCGCGCAGGTTGAGGCGCTCGACGCCTTGGCCGATCACCAGAGTGTCTTGGCGGTTATGGGAACGGGCCGCGGCAAGTCGCTCATCTTCCATGTGCATGCCGCGCGTGAGGCGGTGCTTCGCGGACGTGCGAGCATCTTTGTCTATCCGCTGCGTGCGCTTGTTGCCGACCAGGCCTATCACCTCTCGTCGACGATGGCATCGCTTGGCATTGGCGTTGGCGTGCTTACCGGCGAGACCGTGGAGGCCGCGCGCGATGACGTGTTCGCCGGCCTAGCTTCGGGCCGCACCGGTATCGTGCTCACGACGCCCGAGTTCCTATCTATCCACCGTGACCGCTTCGCGCGTTCGGGCCGCATCGGCTTTGTCGTTATCGATGAGGCGCATCATGCCGGTCTTGCCAAGGGCGGCGACCGCAGCGCCTATCTCGACATGTCCGATATCCTCAAAGCCCTGGGCGACCCGGTCGTTATGGCTGCGACGGCCACCGCGACGGCTCCGGTTGTGGCTGAGCTTGCCCGCATGTTGCCGATCACTCGCACGGTGGTCGACGAGACGGTGCGCGAGAACCTGCGGCTCGAGGACGACCGCGACCTTGCGAGCCGCGAGAACCGTTTGGTGTCGATTGTGGCGACGGGGGAAAAGACCGTCATCTACGTCAATTCGCGCGACCAGTCCGTGGCGCTCGCCAAGACGTTGCGCAAGCGTGTGCCCGATTGCGCAACCCATATCGCGTTCTATAACGCGGGGCTTGCGCGTTCCGATCGCCGTCGCGTGGAGGAAGCATTCCGAGACGGCAGCCTCAGCTGCATCGTCTCGACATCTGCCTTTGGCGAGGGCGTCAACCTGCCCGATATCCGCCATGTTGTGCTCTACCACATGCCGTTTGGTGCCATCGAGTTCAACCAGATGAGCGGACGTGCCGGCCGCGATGGCCAGCCCGCCGTGATCCATCTGCTCTATTCGTCGCGCGATGCCCGCATTAACGAGCGCCTGCTCGACTGCTATGCGCCCGAGCGCGACGAGCTCGTCACGCTCTATCGCGCGCTGCAGACCATGTGGCGCTCCAACCGCGGCAAGACCGGGGACGATTCCTTTAGCGCGAGCGATATCGACATCGCGCAGATGTGCCTTGCCATCGATGCTCGCACGCCGGTCGACGAGCGTTCGGTGGAAAGCGGCCTGGGAATCTTCGAAGAGCTTGGTTTCTGTCGAGTTTCGGGGTTTGACGACACCCGTCGCATCGCGATGGCCGAAAACCCCGGCCGCGTGCAATTGAGCAGGTCAATTCGCTATTTGGAGGGCTTGCGCTCGCGCATGGAGTTCTCGGCTTTCCGGAGCTGGGCGCTCGATTCGTGCGCTTCTGATATGCTAGCCAAAGTTAACCGCCCGATCGTACCGCGGGCCTAGGGGAAGGGGACCTCGATGGATGCCGCAGCCCGTACCGCCCATGATTCCACCCTCCAGCCGTTTTCGGAGATGGAGCACTATAAGCATGCCGATGAGCTGCCGCCCGAGATTATGGCGGACAGCTACGACAAGCTGGAGCGTCTGTGCCTCAAATATATGAATGAGGATGACTTCTCCAAGGTGGAGCAGGCCTACTGCTTTGCTGCCGAGAAGCATTGCAACCAAAAGCGGCGCTCGGGTGAGATGTACATTAACCATCCTGTCGAGGTGGCTATCATTCTGGCAGACCTCAAGATGGACTGCGACGTGGTGTGTGCCGCGCTGCTGCACGATACCGTCGAGGACACCGAGACCTCGCTCGCCGATGTTTCCGGCCTGTTTGGCGAAACCGTTGCTGAGCTCGTCGATGGCGTGACCAAGCTCACCAACATCGAAGTCGACAGCATGGACGAGAAACAGGCCCTCACGCTGCGCAAGATGTTCCTCGCCATGTCCAAGGACATTCGTGTCATCATCGTTAAACTTGCCGACCGTCTGCACAACATGCGCACCCTTGCAGCCCTGCGTGAGGACCGTCGCCTGTTTAAGGCTCGCGAGACCATGGACGTGTATGCGCCTCTGGCCGACCGTCTGGGCATGAGCTCCATTAAATGGGAGCTCGAGGACCTGTCCTTCTTCTACCTTGAGCCCGACGCCTACCAGCGCATCGCGCGCATGGTGGCTGAGTCGCGCGAGGTTCGCGAGCGCTATCTGGCTGAGACCATCAAGACGCTCACCGACGAGCTCAACCGCATTGGCCTGGAGGGCTTCCAGATCAACGGCCGCTCCAAGCACTATTGGTCCATCTACCAAAAGATGAAGCGCAAGGGCAAGGAATTCTCCGAGATCTACGATTTGGTGGCGCTGCGCGTTATTACCCATTCGGTGCGCGATTGCTACTCCACGCTCGGCGCAGTGCATACGCTGTGGCACCCCATGCCCGGTCGCTTTAAAGACTATATCGCCATGCCCAAGGTCAATAACTACCAGTCGCTCCATACGACGGTTATCGGCCCCACGGCCCGCCCGCTCGAGATTCAGATTCGAACCTATGAGATGCATGAGCAGGCCGAGTACGGTATTGCCGCCCACTGGCTCTATAAGAAGTCGGGCGGATCGTCTGCGTCTAAGACCAATGATGCCCAGCGTCTGGACGACCAGATTAACTGGCTCAAACATTCGCTCGATTGGGCTGCGTCTGATGAGATCACCGACGCCAAGGAATACCTGCATTCGCTGAAGGTCGACCTCTTCGATCAGGAGATCTTTGTCTTCACGCCCAAAGGCGAGGTCATGGCTCTTCGTGCCGGCTCCACGCCGCTCGACTTTGCCTATGCCGTTCACACCGAGGTGGGAAACCATTGCGTCGGCGCCAAAATCAACGGTGCGGTGGCTCCGCTCACGCACGAGATTAAGACGGGTGACCGTGTCGAGATCCTGACTAATAAGAGTTCCAAGCCGTCGCGTGATTGGCTCAAGATCGTTAAGACACCTTCCGCCAAGTCAAAGATCCGCCGCTATTTTGCCGCTGCGACCAAGGACGACGACGCTGCCGGCGGCCGCGATATCCTGGCCAAGGACCTGCGTAAGCGTGGCTATGGCATTTCTACGCCGCGCTCCACGCGTGCGCTCAACGCCGTGGCGGAGCAGTTTAACTTCAAGCAGCTCGAGGACCTGTTTGCCGCCGTCGGCGCCGGCAAGGTTGCCCCGCGCGCTGTGGGTAATAAGGTCGAGCAAATCTTGGACCCCAAGCCCGAGGAACAGCTCACCAAGGCCGAGGCTATCGCCGAGGTCGTGAAACAGCCGGCCCGCGGCTCCAACCGCAAGCCGCAAAAGCGTGGCAAGAGCGCAAGTAACGGCATTATCGTTAAGGGCGAGAGCAACAGTGGCCTGCTGGTCCGTCTGGCTCATTGCTGCAACCCCGTGACGGGCGACGATATCGTCGGCTTCATCACGCGTGGCCGAGGTGTCTCAGTGCATCGCGCCAACTGCCCCAACGTCAAGGGCCTCATGGAGCACCCCGAGCGCATGATTGACGTAGAGTGGGATGGTGCTGCCGACACTCTCTTCCAGGTCGAGATCGTGGTCGAGTGCCTGGACCGCATGGGCCTGCTCAAGGACGTCACCATTGCCATTGGCGATGCAGGCGGCAATATCCTTTCCGCCGCCACGTCGACCAACCGCGAGGGTATTGCGACCCTGCGCTTTATGGTCGAGATTTCGGATGCGAGCGGCCTGGATCCGCTGCTGGCTTCCATCAGCAGTGTCGATTCGGTCTACGACGCTCGCCGTCTTATGCCCGGCGAGGGCGGAGCGCAACTCAAGCGCCGTGTGTAGGTGCGAGAGCCTCTCAGCATCATAGATATTGGTTACGTTCGAGGCATCGTTTGGTGCCTCGAACGTATTTTAGAAGGAGGGCATGCGCATGGACGATATGACTTTGGACCTGACACCCCGAGGTGCGGCTTCGATTGAGGCGCTCGTCAACGGCCCGATTCAGACCAACAGTTACGCCGTGATTTCGAATGACGAGTGCTTAATCGTCGATCCGGCGTGGGAGGGCGAGCGTCTTGTGGAGCATATCCGCACCGCGCATCCCGAGGTGCGCGTACTCGGCTCTGTCTGCACGCACGGTCATGCTGACCATGTTGGCGGGGTTGCCGGGGTTCGAGCTGTCGTTGGCGACAGTGCACTATATGAGTTGTGCGCTAAGGACGTGACGGTACCTCGCGCAAATATCGAGGAGCAGCGCGTCATGTGGGGTATCGAGACGCCCGATCCGGGTGAGCCGACGCGTTTGCTTGCCGAGGGCGATACAATCGAGGTGGGCGACGTCTGCCTGCAGGTGATCGAGACGCCGGGGCATACGCCGGGCGGCATCGTCCTGTTCGCCGCGACCGAGCAGGGGAACATCGCCTTTGTGGGCGACACGCTTTTCCCGGGCAGCCACGGTCGTACCGATCTTTCCGGCGGTGACGAGGCGGCGATTATGCGCTCGCTCTCCAAACTTGCCAAGACGCTTCCGCCCGATACCGTTTGCTTGACGGGCCATGGCGATTCGACCACGATGGCGCGCGAACTTATGCAGAACCCGTTTATGCAGATGTAGGCTCGAAGCCGTCTTTCGAACCACGAAGACCGCTCAATCGTCAAGCTATTTTCCCCAGTGGGTCGATTCTGTGGGGCAAACGGTCAAAATTTGTCCAATCGGATGGTATTCGTGAACAAACGAACGTTTATGCTCGGGTATGTCGTGGTAAAATCTCAGGCGTTATCGGAGCAACCTTACAGGAGGTTTCTTTTATGCTCGTCAACGCAG
>CABQMC010000110.1 GCA_902465115.1 uncultured Collinsella sp. | reverse complement strand
GGCAGCCTCAATCGCCCATGCCTGGCTTTCTGTTTCGTGCTCGTCAGCCATTACGGCAACCCCTCGTTAACAATTTGGAAACAATGCGCCCATTAGGGTAACGCGGAACACGACGATTGCAACCCCTAGTTAGACGAGCGGTATGCCTACATCGGGGACATACAAATAACGGCCGGCCGCACATACATCCGTGCGGCCGGCCGTTTGACGTTTTCGCAGATAAAACCTGCCAAAATAAACATCCCTTTTTGGTAGGTTACTCGTGCTGGTTGGTGCGGTGCTCGTACTCCTCGGGGGTGATGACATCCTCGATACGCAGGTTGACGCCTGCCACCTCAAGGCCGGTCATCGCAGCCAGACGCTCGGTCACGCGCGCCTTAACGTCGTCGAAAATCGCGGGCGCGTAGGCGCCGTACTCGATAATGACGGAAATGTTGACGACCACGCGGTTGTCATCGGTGACCTCGACCGTCACGCCCTTGGTCAGATTCTCGGCACCGAACTGCTCCTGCACAAAGTGCATGAGGTTGCCCTTCATGCCCAGGACGTGCGGCACCTCGCGGGTGGCCATGGCGACGATCTTCTCGATCACACCGTTGGAATAGGTCAGCGAATCCTCAGACTCGTCTGTTTCCTCATCGTCCTCGTCCGCATCGTCGGCGGGTTCGGCCTCGACGAGCGCCTCGTCCTCGAGCGTTACGTCCTCGGCCTCGGCAGCGACGGTCTCGTCCGCCTCGAGCTCGGTATCGGCCACATCGACCTTCGTGTTAAAAGCCATGGTTCCTCCTTATGCCCACCGCACACGCGGCGGTCGAATACATGCTAGCGGCCGCTAAACAGACGACCGAAGAAGTTGACGATCCCGTTCTCGCCGTCTCGAATCTGGCCAATCACGGCGCCGATCAGCACAAAGAATGCGATGACGAGCGTATCCCACAGGCCGAGCGTGAGAACCAGCACAGCGAGCACAAAACCAGCGACGGCTCCGAGCGTGGTATTGGGATGACGGACGGCATAGCTCCAGATAGCCGCCCCCGTACCCTTGATGAGACCCATGGCCTCATCAAAATCGTCGGCGACCGCGTCATGCGACTCGGCACCCTCTACCTTGGAATCGACGACCTCGCCTGCCGGCGCAGCACTCTGATCGATGGTCAGGCGCGGGGTGCGAACGGTCTTGTCTTGATTGGTATCACTCACCGGAAACCTCCACGGTCTGGACGGTAGTCTTGGACGGCAAAAAACGAACGCGTGCGGTCGTGCCCGGCGTGCCGAGCATGGTGTCGCAGGCCTCCTCGATACGTTGCTGCATCGCGGCTGCAAGGGAGGCCACATCCCGGTCGTCGAGCGCGATGGCGTCGACCTTAAAACGGACGCGCGATTCGTCGGAGCCCTGCACGCGTGCCTCGACATGCTCGACCATCACGCGGTCGTCGTGCTCTGCCGCAGTGCGAGCGCACGAGGAGAGGGCCGCGAGTGTGACCTCGATATTACGCTCCCCCGCCGGATGCACGCAGGACGGCTCGCGACGAGCAAACATCAGGCGGAAGAAACCCACGAGTACGCCGAGCGCCACGACACCGCCGCACGCCGTAACAACGATGCGAGGCAGCGGATCGCGCATCAGCAGCATAAAGCGATAGGTATATGGTCCCCAAAACTGGCAGACTAACGTGCCCAGCGCCACGACGGCGGCGGCAAGATACACGATCGCCAGGGCTCGTTTGAGCACGCGCATGCGGCGCTCCCTTCAAATCTCGATCCTCAGAATGCAAAACGATTCGCATCATTATAAAAGAGCCGGGTCCGGTGCCTCATGCACGCGGATCCGGCTCATCTATTCCACGAGGCTTGCATGCTCGCTTCATTATGCCCAGATATGCACGGCTCAATCCGTGCTGGCGCTACTCCTCCTCGAGGGCAGCGATGACCTCGTCGGTCATGTCCATGGTGCTGTAGACGTCCTGGACGTCGTCGAGCTCCTCAAGACGGTCGATGAGGCGCTGAACCTTCTTGGCGTCAGCACCGGAGACCTCGGTCGGGGTGGTCGGGACCATGGTGGTCTCGGAGCCCTTGACCTGGATGCCCTGCTCCTCGAGCGCCTTGGAGACAGCCATGACGTCGTTGGCAGCGGTCCAGACGATCCACTCCTCGCCGGCGTCCTCGTAGTCCTCGCCACCGGCCTCGGCGATGGCCATCATGAACTCATCCTCGTCACCGGCAGCACCGTTGGCGATCATGGTCTCCTTCTTGGCGTTCTCGTCCAGGACCTCCTTGGCAACGACGATCTGGCCCTTGCGCTCAAACTGGAAGGCGACGGAACCGGAGGTGCCCAGGTTGCCACCAGCGTGGGAGAAGGCGGAACGGACGTCGGCAGCAGTGCGGTTGCGGTTGTCGGTCAGGCAGTCGACGTAGACGGCGACACCGGCGGGACCGTAGCCCTCGTACACGATGTTCTCGTAGACGGCGGCATCGGCACCCGAACCAAAGGCCTTATCGATAGCGGACTTGATCTTGTCCTTAGGCATGGACTGAGCCTTGGCCTTAGCGACGGCAGCGGCAAGGCTGGCGTTGTTCTCGGGCAGCGGGTCGCCGCCGAGACGGGCAGCAACGGTGATGTTGCGGCTGAGCTTGGAGAAGAGGGCGGAACGCTTGGCGTCCTGCGCGCCCTTACGATGCTTGGTTGTGGCCCACTTAGAGTGTCCGGACATACGTGTCTCCTATCGGTTTCGACCTAAAGCCCAGCGTGGATGCTCGGGCAATATAAACAAACGTCGTTATGATATACCTACCGGCCTGCAAGATAAACCCCAAAATGAAGGCGTCGTGATGATGCAGCCCCTTGGCGCAAAGCAACCTGTCCCCGATATGCCAATCTTGGGCTAGGCCCAGAGGAGGTCGCTGCGGGTGATCGTGGCACCGATGGCGAAGGGCATGCATGCAATGACTGGGTACAGGTAGCGCATGTAGGTCGATCCGTTACATGGACCGATCAGGCACACGGCGAGCACACCCAGCAGCGGTATCCAGATGGCCAGCGCGCGCCACGAATGGCGACGCAACAGGTAGACCACCACGACGATCATGATCCACACGTAGGTGGCCGAGCTCATGGTGAGCGAGATAAACGGAATGCGCTGCACCGCCACACGGTACAGGTTAATCAGATGGTCGCACCAGCGCACGGCTTTGCTGTCGACCGGATGGAAGTCAAAGTACTTGAGGTTATCGGGCTTCGCCATGATCTCGGCACTGCGCGCCGTGCTGTAGACCCACGCATCGCGAGCGCTCGGATAGAAGTACCCGTAGTAGTTATTGACAAGCGCCGAGATATAGCACTCGGGGTCCTTTTTGAACATCTGGGCCCACACCTCAAAATAGGCCTTGATGTCCTCCTGCGAGGCGTACTCATTGAAGCAGTTTTTGACGGCATCCGATTTGTCGGGGTTGTAGCGACGGCCCAGGTTCTCGTACTTAAGCACGCGATCGATCACAGCGCGCTCCTCATCGGTCACCAGGCCGTCGCAGGGAGCTTCCTCAATCGTGCCATCGTCTTTGACCTTGGGGTTAACGCCCGAATTAAGGCCGTCGTGCTTTTGGACGAAGCGCGCCGTCTGCTGAAACGGAATCGAGAGGATCTCGCGCTTGGAGCCCGGCGTGATATCGTGCGCCGGCATAAAGACCTTGGTGAAATACATGTTGGAGACAAGGCAGAGCGCAAGCACTGCGAGCACGCCGACCCAGCGGAAGCGTGGCGTGGCGTACGAGGGCGTGACGCCAGACTGTTTGGCCACGCGACGGGCCACATGCGCGTCCCAAGCGCAAAACGCCGCCGCAATCACGCAGGCCGCCAACGGAAAGACCAGGCCGCCATTGCGCAAAAACGTGGAACCCATGGCACCCAGCACGAGCAACAGCCAGTCGTGGCGTGCAAAGAGCACAGGCGCCTGTTCGCCCGCGCGCTTGGCATTGGCATCGCGACGGGGCAGGCCGCAGGCCACGAGCTTCACGGTCTGCACCAACAGCACCAAAAACGCGTCGGCAAACAGCACATCTTTGGTCAGCAGCGCCGCGTAATTGGATAACATCGGCATAAATGAAAAGAACAACAAGATGACGCCGCGGGCCGGCAGGCTCACGCCCAGCTTGCGCAGCGAAGATATGGAATAGGCCATGCAGGCGGCCGTGATGACAAATTGGGCACAGGTGTAGATGGCAAGGCCCGCATTGGCGCTGCTGAATAGCGAAAGCCCCAGTTGCACACATGAGCCGATGATGGCCGTGTGCACCACCGGATGATGGCCGTTGAGCAACACATTGGGATTGAGCAGGCGCAGGTAGTCACTCGTGCCGTTGGGGTAGTTGAACCACTGGCGAATCTGCGCACCCGTATCTCCCATAAAAAGGCCGGGCAGCGAAGCGATGAGCGTGGGCGCCCAGGCGATCATAAGCACCAGGAAGGGCCCGGCAAAGGGATGGACCGAGAGCACGGCGTGAGCCACACGCCATACGCGGCCAAAGTGCGCTTCGGAAAACGGAATGCGCCGAGAGCTCAGCCAATCTAGACACTCAAAGGCAAGGTAGAAGGCAACGACCGCCAAGAGCATCCAGCCCGCACCGCCTATCCAGGCGCAGATGATGCGGGCCTTGTCGCCGAGCACGATCTCGGCCGAATCGGTGAGGTCGTAGCTGCGGCCAAACACCATGCAGACGGCAAAGAACAGCGACGGAAGGATCACCGAGGGACGCCAAGCGTCGCCGCGGCCAAAGAACACGTAGCGAAACGGCAGCGTGAGCAGGCAGGCAAGCGCAAGCAGCATGACCGCGTCGGTATGGCCGGCAAACGAGAGGAGCACCTCGTAGCACACGTACAGCATGCCCGAGGCTTTGGGGTCAATCGCCAAGACTGCGTTGCTCGACACCGGGGCGGGATCGATGGAAAACGCCGTGGTCGCCAGCAGGGCGAGCAAAAATGCGATGAGCGTCTGTTTGGCGGGATAGCGCTTAAACCAAACGATGCGGGCGGCGTCGCGTTTATTTTGGCAGGTTTTATCTGGGAAAACGTTACGGTTCTGTCATCGTTGCCCGGCAAAACCACCACAAAGGTGCCTGTCCCCCTTGTGGTGGCATGTGGTGGCTAGGCGTCGAGGTAGATGCGCTGGGGGCGATTGCGGTGTCGGGCGAAAATGATGAGCGCCAGGCCCGCAATCACGAGCGGCAGACTCAACAGCTGGCCCATGGTGATGACGCCGCCCAGCAGGTAGCCCAGCTGGGCATCGGGCACGCGCACAAACTCAATGAGAAAGCGGACGATGCCGTAACCCATCACGAACACGCCCATAAACGTGCCCTGGGGCAGCAGCGGTTTTTTGCGGCTGAGCACCTGTAAGATGCAAAAGAGCACAATGCCCTCGAGGAATGCCTCGTAGAGCTGGGAGGGATGGCGCGGCATATCGCCCGCGGTACTGCCAAAGATCACGCCCCAGGGCAGATCGGTCGGCTTGCCCCACAGCTCGCCGTTGACAAAGTTGGCGCAGCGCCCCAGACACAGGGCCAGCGGAGCACCGATGACCGCGAGATCTGCCAAAGTCCAGGCATCGAGCTTGTACATACGGCACACGAGCGCGCCACCGATGATGCCGC
>CABQMC010000109.1 GCA_902465115.1 uncultured Collinsella sp. | reverse complement strand
GGCTGCCGACGACGTGCGTGTGATCGCGACTGGCTACGGCCGTGTCGCCGTGCCCTATGCGCACAAGGTCGTGACCGAGATCACCTGCCACGGTACCGGTGCCGTGCGCCTGTTTGGCGATCACGGCACCGTGATTGACGTGGGCGGCCAGGACACCAAGGTCATTCAGCTTAAAAGTGGCCGCGTGGCCAAGTTTGCCATGAACGACAAGTGCGCCGCCGGCACGGGACGCTTTTTGGAGATCATGGCCGACCGCCTAGGCATTTCCCAGCAGCAGATGGCCGACCTGGCGCGTTCCGGCGAGCCCACCAAGATCAGCAGCATGTGCACGGTGTTTGCCGAAAGCGAGGTCATCAGCCTGATCGGTCGCGGTGAGCCGCGCGAGAACATTGCGCGCGGCGTGATCGACAGCGTGGTCTCGCGTGTGGCCACTATGGCCGGGCAGGCGGCGGGCGCCCCGTACTATCTGACCGGTGGCCTGTGCGAAAACGCCTTCGTGGTGGAGCGGTTGGGCGAGCTGCTGGGGTCGCCGGTGACTACCTCGCCCCAGGCTCGCTTTGCCGGTGCCATCGGCGCGGCTGTCCGCGCCGCCGCCTTGGCCTAGGGGTGTACCGCGACATGCGCATCCTCAATATCTCGGCACAAAAACCAGATAGCACCGGCAGCGGCACCTACCTTGCAGCGCTCGTGCGTGAGCAGATCGAGATGGGGCATCGCGCCGCCGTGCTTTGCGGCGCGGCACCGGGTGATACCCAAGGCGAGCTGGACCGGCGTGCTGCCGTGTTTGCCGTACCGTTCGAGTCGCCCGAGCTGCCGTTTCCCATCTGCGGCATGTCCGATGTCATGCCCTATCCCTCCACGCGCTATCGTGACCTGACGCCTTCGATGCTCAAGGCATTTGAGCGGGCATTTGCTGCTGCGATCGATCGGGCGGTGGCTGAGTTTCGGCCCGATCTGGTGCTCTGCCATCACCTATATCTGGTGACCGCATTGGCGCGCGAGTGCGTCCGGGGCGTGCCGGTTGTTGCCGTGTGCCATTCGACCGACCTGCGCCAGCTGCGTTCGCATGCGCTCGAACGCGATCGCATCGTAAGTGCGGTTCGTCGGCTCGATGCCGTCTTTGCGCTCCATGCTGAGCAGGCTGAGCAGATTGGCCTGGTGTGCGGCGTCGATGCCGATCGCATCCACGTGATTGGGACGGGCTACGACCATCGCGTCTTCTGCCGCGACGCAAACGTGGCGAGGCAGCCGGGATCGCTTGCGTACGTGGGCAAGATTTGCTTTAAAAAGGGCGTCGAGTCGCTGGTTCGAGCCGTGTCATTGCCGATTGACGATGGCGTCCGCCCATCTGGCTTGGTACTTGTGGGCGGCCGCGGGGACGATGCCGAGTACGCGCGTATCGAGCGCTTGACCGCGGCCTCGAATGTGCCGGTGACGCTGGCGGGGCGCCTGGATAGCGATGGGCTCGTGCGTGCCTACCGCAGTTCCGACGTCTTTGTGCTGCCTTCGTTTTACGAGGGTCTGCCGCTCGTGACGATCGAGGCCCTCGCGTGCGGCTGCAAAGTTGTGGCGACCGATTTGCCCGGCGTTCGTCCCTGGATGGAGGCGATGCTTCCCGGTGCTCCCGTGACGTGGGTGGCGTCGCCGCGTATGACGGATGTCGACACGCCCGTGGCGGCCGATCTTCCGTTGTTTGAGCGCGCACTGGCAGATGCTATCGCGCGGGCGCTTGCGGCGCCGCCTTCGACGTTCGAGCCGTCGGCGGTCTCTTGGAAAGCGTGCCTGGCGCGTATACTTAAAGTCGTTGATTTGTTGGAAGGGGGTTCGTATGGCTAAGGACACCATGAGGCTCACGTCCATGACGGCCGCGAGCGGTTGAGCCGCTAAGTTGGCTCCTGGAGCCCTCGCCCAGGTCCTGGGCGATTTACCCAATGTGCATAACGACAACTTGCTCGTGGGGTTCGATACCTCCGACGATGCGAGCGTCTTCCGCGTAGGGGAGAACCTGGGGCTCGTGCAGTCCATTGACTTCTTCCCGCCGATGGTCGACGACCCGTTTCTGTTTGGCCAGATTGCCGCGGCCAACTCGCTGTCGGATATCTATGCCATGGGCGGGCGGCCGAGCCATGCCATGAACCTGCTGTGCATTCCCAGTTGCCTGGGCGTCGAGGTCGCAGGTCAGATTCTGGCGGGCGGCGCCGACAAGTGCGTCGAGGCGGGTTGCTCCATCGCGGGCGGCCACACCATCAACGACGACGAGCCCAAGTACGGCCTGTCCGTGAGCGGTTTTGTGCCACTCGACCGCATGCTCGCCAACAGCGGCGCGCACGTGGGCGATGTTCTGCTGCTGACCAAGGCGGTCGGCTCGGGCATCATCACCACGGCCATTAAGGGCGAGCTCATCGAGCAGGACGAGGCCGCAGCCATGTTTGACTCGATGCGCACCCTCAACGAGGCCCCGATTCGTCTGGCCGAGGGACTCGAGCTTCACGGCTGTACCGACATTACGGGCTTTGGCCTGATCGGGCACGCATGCGAGATGGCCGAGGGCTCGGGCGTGCAGATTGAGCTTGCGTCGGGAGCGGTGCCGCTCTTTGATCAAGTGCTTGACATGGCGCGTCTGGGCATTATCCCCGCGGGCTCCTACCGCAACCAGGACTTCTTTGGCCTGCGCGTGGCTGCCGACGAGGACCTGGAGCCGGGCATGCTCGATGCGCTGTACGATCCACAGACTTCGGGCGGTTTGCTTGTTGCGGCGCCCGCGGCGGATGTGGATGAGCTTGCGCGTCGTTTACATGCCGAGGGGCGCGTTGCCGCCGTTGTTGGGCGCGTGTGCGAGGCGGAGCCGGGCGGTCCTGCCGTCCGCGTTTTCCGTTAACGACACGTTTATTGAGCCATGTACCGTTCTAAAACGATTTATTCGAAAGGAAAAGCTATGTCTACCAAGATTGAAGTCAATGCCATGGGCGATGCCTGCCCGCTGCCCGTCGTCAAGACGCTCAAGGCCCTCAAGCAGCTCGATGGCGAGGGCGCCGTCGTGACCTCGGTCGACAACGAGACCGCCGTCAAGAACATCTCCAAGATGGCGCAGGAGAAGGGCTGCACGGCCTCAGTCGAGAAAGTTTCTGACGCCGAGTGGCACGTGACCGTGGCGACCTCTGGCGCCGTTGCCGTGGCTGATCCCGTGCAGGATGGCGCTGCCTTCTGTGATGCCAGCGCCGGCAAGGGCAAGCTCGTCATTTCCGTCTACACCGACTGCATGGGCCGCGGCGACGACGAGCTGGGCCACAAGCTCATGAAGGCCTTCATCTTTGCCGTGACGCAGCAGGAGGAGCTGCCCACGACCATGCTGTTCTACAACGGCGGCGCCAAGCTCACCGTCGAGGGCTCTCCGGTGCTCGACGACCTGAAGGGCCTGGCCGAGCAGGGCGTCGAGATCCTTACCTGTGGCACCTGCCTCGACCACTATGGCATTAAGGACCAGCTTGCCGTGGGCGAGGTCACGAACATGTACGTGATCGTGGAGAAGATGGAGCAGGCCGTGCGCGTTGTGCGCCCGTAGCGTATTGGTTGGAGTTGCCATGAGGGAGAAGCGCCCGGCGCTGGTCATCACGTTTCCCACCACGGCGGCCGCCATGGGGTGCGAGACCCTATGCATCGAGCGCGGCCTTCCCGGGCGAACGATTCCCGTGCCCGGGGAGGTCGCTGCCGGCTGCGGTCTGGCGTGGAAGGCGCTGCCTTCGGATGAGGACCTGCTGCGCGGCGAGCTTGCCGCGGCGGGCGTTCCCACCGAGGGCTTTACGGTGATCGACATGTGGGAGGTCGTGCGATGATCTACCTGGATAACGCGGCGACGACCATGCATAAGCCGCAGACGGTCATCGATGCCGTGACGCAGGCGATGTGCTCGCTCGGCAATGCCGGGCGCGGCGCCACGTCGGGTGCCCTCGATGCGGCGCGCACCATCCATGGCTGCCGCGCCAAGCTTGCGCGCCTTTTTGGTTGCCCGAGGGCGGACCATGTGTGCTTTACGCCCAACTCTACGGCGGCGCTCAACACCGCCATCAATGGCGTGGTGCGCCCCGGCGACCGTGTGGTCACGACGGCGCTCGAGCACAACTCTGTGCTACGTCCGCTTAATCGCTTGGCGACGGAGCAGGGTGTGACAGTTGAGCATGCGGGTTGCGATGCGAGCGGCGTGCTCGACTACGACGAGCTCGAGCGGTTGGTCACGCCCGGTACGCGTGCCGTGGTGGTGACGCACGCCTCCAATGTGACCGGCAACGCGGTCGACATTGCACGCGTAGCTGCCATGGCCCATGCTGTCGGCGCGCTTGCGATCGTCGATGCCTCACAGTCTGCAGGCACGGCGCATATCGATATGCGCGCCATGGGGCTCGACGTGGTGTGCTTTACCGGCCACAAGGGGCTCATGGGTCCGCAAGGGACCGGCGGCCTGGCCGTGGCGGAGGGCATTGACGTGGCTCCGTGGGCCATGGGCGGCACGGGTGTGCACAGCTTCGATGCGCTGCAGCCGCTTGAGTGGCCCACGCGCCTTGAGGCGGGTACGCTCAACGGCCATGGCATCGCGGGCCTTTCCGCTGGTCTCGACTTTATCGAGGCTCAGGGTGGGGTCGAGGCGATTGCGGCGCATGAGCGCTCGCTTGCAGAGCGCTTCCTTGCCGGTGTGCGCGAGATTCCGGGGATTAAGCTCTACGGTGCGTTTGACCAGCCCGTGCGCTCGGCGATCGTTTCACTTAACGTGGGTGATATCGACTCTGCCGAGATCTCGGACGCGCTCATGCAAGGGTGGGGGATTGCGACGCGCCCCGGCGCCCATTGCGCTCCGCTCATGCACCTCGCGCTCGGGACCGAGCGCCAGGGTGTTGTTCGCTTCTCGTTTGGGTCTTTCAACACGGACGAGGAAGTCGACACGGCTATCGATGCTCTGTGCGATTTAGCCTGTTAAAGCTGCTAGACCGTTTATACTTGCGGGACGGGCCTTTTGCCCGTCCCGTTTTTGTTTCGACCCGAAAGGTGCTCTCATGGCCTCATCCGCTCCGCGCGGTCTGCGCTCCGACCATGTCGTTACCGTCGGCATTGCGCTGTTCTCGATGCTCTTTGGCGCCGGTAACCTCATCATTCCGCCGTTGCTGGCACTTCAGGCCGGCACGGCCACGCCGCTTGCCATGATCGGCTTTTTGATTGCCGCCATCGGTCTGCCCGTCATGGGATTTATCGCCGTCGCGCTCGCCGGCACGGCGCGCGAGCTTGCCGGCCGCGTGCACCCCAAGTTTGGTGAGTTCTTTGTCGCGGCGGTCTACCTGGCCATCGGTCCGTGCCTGGCCATTCCGCGCACAAGTTCTACGGCGTTCGAAATGCTGGTGCCACTGCTGCCCGAGGGCGTTTCGCTCGGCACGGCTCGCCTGGTCTTTGCCATCGGGTTCTTTGTGGTCGCGTTTGCGCTTACGCTGCGCCCGGGCGTCATCACGCGCGTACTCGGTCGCATTACGGGCCCTGCGCTTATCGCGCTCATCGTGCTGGTTGTGGGTGCCGCCGTGATCTCACCGCTGGGACCGGCTGCCGCGCCGCAGGCTCCCTACAATGCCGGCGCCGCCGTGCAGGGCTTTTTGACCGGCTACCAGACCATGG
>CABQMC010000108.1 GCA_902465115.1 uncultured Collinsella sp. | reverse complement strand
GCCGAGCGCGAGAAGGCCGCCGGGCCCGCGGACTGTTGGGGCAACAAGTACGAGGCCCGCATCGTCTCGCCCGCGTGCGCCCTGCCCCTCATCCTGGTAGGTGCCGTCATCGCCGCCTCCGCCTGCCTCTACACGCAGGACACCGGCGAGGTCTGCGTCATCCGCAACCTCGGCGGCTCGCTCGCCGGCTCGACCTCCGAGGCCGGTTTCCACGCCAAGGCCCCCTGGCAGGACGTCGTGACCTACGACGTCCGCAACAACCTCATCAACTTCTACGGGGACACCGACTACAAGGTGGACGGCGGCTCCTACGAGGGCAAGCAGGTCTCCATCAACGACAGGTCGGGCGCCAGCGCCAACATCGACATACAGGTCAACTACTCCCTGAACCCCGACGCCGCGCTCAGCCTCTACAGCGAGTACGGCACGCAGGAGAGCTTCGTGGAGAAGTACATCTCCAACGACGTCCGCGCCGTCACCCGCGAGGTCTCGGGCGGCTTCGACACGGTGACGATGCTCACCGACCGCTCCCAGTTCACCAAGGCCGTCCAGAAGGCCCTCACCAAGAAGTGGAAGGGCATAGGCCTCACGGTCGAGCAGGTGAGCGTGCAGGACGTCCGCTACCCGAAGAACATCACCAAGAGCTACAGCGAGGCTCAGGCCGCCGAGGTCGCGAAGCAGAAGGCCCAGAACGAGCAGGAGACGGCCAAGGTCGAGGCCGAGACAAAGAAGATCGAGGCGCAGGGCGAGGCGGACGCCAACGCCGTCCTCGCGAACTCGCTCAACGACCAGGTCCTCCAGCAGCACTACATCGACGCGCTCAAGAGCATCGGAAAGGACGGCAACCTCGTCGTCGTGCCCGAGGGCTCCCAGCCGATCGTGGGCACGAAGTAGGGGCGGTGGCGATGTTGAACCTTATCCATGCGGCCGTCCGGGTCTTCCTCGACGTTCTCGCGGTCGCGTTCGTGCTAGAGCACACCCGCGAGCTTCATGAGAAACATCGCGAGATCAACGACGCGCCCAAGCAGGTCGCAGACGTCGTTGATGAACCCGGCGAGGACGATCGCGGCGCTGATGCGAGGGTGCCGCTCGACCCAGTCGACGAGCCGCACGAGTAGGGGGCCCGCTGGTCGGACGTGCTTCGGGCGATATGTCTGGCGTCTCCAAATCATGGCCCGAAGCCTACCGCGTGTATAACGCGGACGCGCGGGTGTTGCCGCTCAGGCAATACCCGCGGGCCCCATCCCCGGGGCGGCACCGTTGCCCCGCGGCTCTCCAACAACCATCCGCGGGGACGTTCCCTACCGGTGCCGTGCCGGGGGCGGGGCCCCGAAAGCAAGCAACAAAAAAAGAGCCGCCCGGTGTGGAAAGCGGGGACGGCTCCAGACCTGAAAGGAGGTCACTCATGGATTCTAGCAGAGCCAAAACGTTCCAGCAGATGGCCGACGAGCTTGGCATCAGGCACAAGCTGATGTACACGCTGCGCGAGGCGTCGAGGGTGACGGGTGTGCCCTACGACACGCTGCGCTGCGAGTGCAAGGCGGGCCGCCTGCGCTCGCAGCTGCCCGAGGGGCGCAAGGTGGGGCGCATGGTGCGCCCGGAATGGGTGGAGCAGTGGATCGAGGAGGGAACGCATGGCATCGAGGCTGCTTAGGTGCGCGGGGTTCGTCGCGCTCCTGTTCGCGGTGTACGCGCTCATGCCGTACGTCCTGCGGGCGATGCTGCTCGCGGCGGACGGCATCCGCGTTGCGCTTGGGATGGGGTCGGTACTGTGATCGGCAGGCGATTCGCGTTCACCGTCCCGTTCGTGGCGGGCAAGCAGCGCCACAGGCTCGACCGCAGGCACGCCCGGATGTACACGCCTAACGAGACCATCCGCAACGAGGCCGCCATCCGCGACGCGGCGCTCGGGGCCATGCGGGAGGCGTACCCGGAGCTCAAGGGGCTGCTGTTCCCGTTCAGGGTGCCCGTCGCGGTGCGCATCGACGTGTACGAGCCACTGCCCGTGTCGAGGCCGAAGCGCGTCACGTCGGAACCGAACACGTTCAAGCCGGACGCGGACAACATCGCCAAGCTGGTGATGGACGGGATGAACGGGGCGATCTGGGGCGATGACAGCCAGGTGGCCGAGGTCCACGTGGTCAAGTGGCCCCGTCGGCGCGGCATCGAGCCGCACATGGACATACAGGTATATCGCGGCTGGGCAGACCCAGCCGAAGAGAAAAAGTAGAAACGGAGACATGAAATGAAGCGAAAGGCATTCAAGGAGCTCATGAGGCAGGCCGTGGGCAACGTCCTCATCAACACGGAGCTCAACGCCGAGGCGCTCGAGCGCGACGTCGACCCGGCGGTGCTCCGCGGCGTCGCCTACGGCATGGCGGTCGCGCCCGTACTGATGGACGAGGAGCCCATCGAGTTCGACCGCGACTTCCTGGCCGTCATCATCGCGTACGGCAAGGAGTGCGAGGACACCTACGCCGAGAGCGGCGCGGTCGCCACGATCTCCAAGCTCTACGGATGCGAGGTGAGCGTCGATGAGTAACGAGATCATCGAGTTCAAGGACGACGCGGGCATGCCCGTCAAGTTCACCTCGCAGGACATCCGCGAGCGCCTGTGCCCCAACGCGACCGACAGCGAGCTGGCGCTTTGCGTGGAGCTTTGCAACCGCCAGCACCTGAACCCGTTCACCAAGGAGGTGTACCTGGTCAAGTACGGCAGCGCCCCGGCGAGCATCATCACTTCCTACCAGGTGTTCAACCGCCGCGCGAACAGGCAGCCCAACTACGGCGGCATCGAGAGCGGCGTTGTGGTGCTCCGCGACGGCGAGGTCGTCAAGAAGAAGGGCTCCGCCGTCTACAAGATGATCGGGGAGCAGCTCATCGGCGGCTGGGCAGAGGTCGCGTTCACCGACGGCAAGAAGCCCGCATACGTCGAGCTGGCGCTCACCGACTACAGCACCGGCAAGAGCAACTGGGCGAAGATGCCGGGCGTCATGATCGAGAAGTGCGCCAAGGCCGGCGCGTGGCGTCTGGCCTACCCCGACGAGTTCGGCGGGATGTACACGGGCGAGGAGATGGACCAGAAGGTCGCGCAGGACATGCGCGCCGGCACTCAGGCCGTCGAGGCCGAGAGCGTCGAGCCCGTGGCCGACCTGCAGCCCGTGCGCGACCTGTTCAAGCCGTTCATGGCGGCGACTGGGCTCGACAGCGCCGGGGCCATGGCCGCCATCTGCGCCGCCGTGGGCTGCTCGTCGGGCAACATGCACGACATGACGCTCATGCAGGCGCGCCGCGCGGCCTCTTGGATGGAGGAGGAGATCGCGGCGCGCAAGGCGCAGCCCGAGCCCGCCATCCCCGAGCCGGAGCCCGCGCCCGCCGAGTACGCGACCGACGACGACCTTCTGGGAGGCTTCTAATGGCAGACGAGGTTTTGGCGGTCGAGGCCGTGCCGCTCGAGGAGGACTTCGACACGCTGGTGGCGTCGCTCGCCATCGACGACACGCTCGAGGACAAGCTGGCGAAGCTCAAGGAGAGCGTCGACGAGAAGCTGGCGGACTACGTGGACGTCAAGCACATCGAGAATGACGATGACTTCAAGGCGGCGAAGAAGTACCGCACGTCAGTCAACGCCGTGAAGGCGCCCATCGAGGAGCAGCGCAAGGCCGCGAAGAAGAAGTACAGCGACCTGCTCAAGACGTTCGACAAGACCATCGGCGAGATAACGGCGCCCATCGACAAGCTATCCGATGAGTACAAGGCCGAGATCGACCGATACGACGGCGAGTGCAGGAAACGCCGCCTCACCGCGCTCAAGGGCCACTACTACGACCTCGCGGGCGAGATGGGGCCGCTGGTGCCCTACGAGCGCATCGCCGACGACAGGTGGCTCAACGCGAGCTTCGGCGAGGTCAAGGCCAAGAACATCATCGAGCGCCGCGTGGGCGAGCTGCTGCACCAGTTCAAGTTCGTCAACGGGCTCGACTACGAGGACGAGTCCGAGAAGGCGTGGGCCGTTGCGTGGTGGACGAGGACACTGCCGATGGACTCGGGCGAGGTGGCGGCGGCTGTCGCCGCGCACCGCGAGGAGGTCGCCAAGGCCGCCGCACTCGTGTCGACCTACGAGCAGGCGACGGCGCCCGCACCGGAGCCCGAGCCGGAGCCCGCGCCGCTGCCGCCCGACCCCGAGCCGGTGCCTGCCGAGCATCCCGAGCCTGAGGACCCCTTTGGCGGGCCGAGATGCGTGCGGGTGGTTCCGTCGCGCCCCGAGCCGGAAGTGGCCGAGGATGCGGCCACGGCACCGCAGAGGGGTTACCGCGTGGTCATCGAGTGCGCCACGGCGGACGAGCTGCGTCGCGTGAGGGCCGTCATGGTCGACAACGACATTCACGGATACGTCGAGAGGATGTAGGACATGGAGGAAAAGAACCTGCCGCCGCTCCGAACGCCTGAGCAGCGCAAGGAGGCGATGGCGAAGGCCGTCCACACGCGCCGCGAGCGCGCCGCGTTCAAGGCCGCCTGCAAGGCGGGCAACATCCCGCCCGAGGTCGCCATCGAGGCGCCCATCGCGCAGAGGCTCAAGGTCGAGGAGTTCGCCCGCTCATTCCCGGGCATCGGCCCGGTCACGGCGCAGAAGATCGTCGAGGTGTGCCATATCCGCGACGGCCGCCGCGTGAGCAGCCTGGGCTACATGCAGGGGCCGCGCCTCGTCGATGCCATCAAGGGCTGCATGACCACAAAGGAGGACGGGCAGTGAGCATCAACCGAGTGAACATCAGCGGCAACCTCACCCGCGACCCCGAGCTTCGTGCCACCGCCGGCGGCACGCAGGTCCTGTCCTTTGGCGTGGCGGTAAACGACCGCCGCCGCAACGCGCAGACGGGCGAGTGGGAGGACTATCCCAACTTCGTCGACTGCACCATGTTCGGCAACCGCGCCGAGGCCGTTGGCCGTTTCCTCACTAAGGGGATGAAGGTCGCGATCGAGGGCAAGCTGCGCTACAGCTCTTGGGAGCGCGACGGCCAGAAGCGCTCGAAGCTCGAGGTTATCGTCGACGAGATCGAGGTCATGGTGCGCCGTGAGGGGCAGACGCAGGCCCAGCCGCAGCAGAGCCTCGCGAACACGGTGCCCGTGCAGCCACAGGCGCAGGCCGCGCCGCAGTGGAGCGCCCAGCAGGCCTACGCCGCGGTCCCGCAGTCCGAGTTCTACGACGAGGACGTGCCGTTCTGATGAGGCACGTACCCGACATCATCCGCGACCACTGGGAGGCGGCCCTGTTCGCCGCCTCCTTCTCCGCGGGTTTCCTGTTCTTCTCTTCGCTTCTATGGGGGTGGTTCTGATGGCCTTTACCGTGTTCGACAGCTTCGCCGAGGTCTACGACGACTTCGACGCGAGCGACCCCGAGGACCTGCGCGACCGCGCGATGCTCGCCGACGCGATCATGATGTACGGGCTGCACGGCGTGGAGGCCGACCTCCCGAAGCACCTCCGCCGCGTCTTCAAGGCGATGAAGAACGCCATCGACAACTCCAAGGACGCGCGCGGCAGGGGCGGCAAGGGCGGCCGCCCGCGCAAGAAACCAGTTTCCGACAAACCCGAAACGCAGGTTTCGGAAAGTGAAAACCTAGGTTTTTCAAACGGGAAACCAGTTTCCGACAAACCCGAAACGCAGGTTTCGGAAAGTGAAAACCCTAACCTAACCTACCCTAGCCTGTCCTGTCCTGAACTGGATTGTGCTGAGCTGTCCTGTGATG
>CABQMC010000107.1 GCA_902465115.1 uncultured Collinsella sp. | reverse complement strand
TTGACATAGATGGCAAACGAGCTGATCAGTGCAGCCTCGCCTGCGGACAGGCCACACTCCGTGGACAGGAACAGCACCATGTAGCTGTGCGTAAAGGTCAGGGCACCGGAATTGAGCATACCGCCCATACCAAAGCCCAAGCGCGTCCAGAATGTGATCTTACGCTTTTTTCCGATCTTATTAGTCATCGAGCTCCCTCTCTTTTCTCGATTGTCTTGTAACAAGACAGTTGAGTCCACACTGACATCTGTCTGCCCAGCGTTCAGGGTGAACGTTTAGTTAGATTATGCGCGATTGCTTACGACAGGTGAACGTTCACTTGAATAATATCCTTGAACGGTCGATTTTTACCGCTGAACGGACACAATTGAGATCCTCACACCTATTTTCTGCTGGTAAAGGTGCCATGCTGGACAGCCATGAGATAGGTGAACGTTTATCAGACATACCAACATATTCACTTAACCATGAAACGAAAAGGCCCCGCCGGGAACACTCCCGATGGGGCCGATGACATCTCGCTATGCTTGGGCGCACTTGCCGCTACAAGCAGACGCCGTCCTTCCAGATACTGATCTCGTGACAGCCACGGCGCTCAGCACTCGTGAGCTTACCGCTCGCCGTCTCCAGCACCAGCTGGTACAGATCGTGGGCAGCCTCGTCGAGCGTGCGCTCACCCGTGGCAATCACGCCAGCGTTAAAGTCCATCCAGTTGGCCTTGTGGTCGCACAAACGCTGATTGGTGAACACCTTGAGGGTAGGCGCCGGCGCGCCAAACGGTGTGCCGCGGCCGGTCGAGAACAGAATCACGTGGCAGCCGGCAGCCGTCAACGCCGTGGTGGATACCATGTCGTTGCCCGGACCGCACAGCATGTTCAGGCCGTGTTTATTTGCCTGGCCGGCATACGGCAGCACGTCGACGATGGGGGCAGATCCGCCCTTTTGCACGCAGCCGCAGCTCTTGTCCTCGAGCGTGGTAATACCGCCGTCCTTGTTGCCGGGACTCGGGTTCTCATAAACGACCTCGCCGTGGCTAATAAAGTAGTCCTTAAATCCATTGAGCATGTCGGAGGCAGCGTTAAAGACCTGCTCGTTCTCGCAACGGTCGAGCAGGATGCTCTCCGCGCCAAACATCTCGGGCACCTCGGTAAGCACCGACGTGCCGCCACGGGCGACGACCATATCGCTCACGCGACCGATCGTGGGGTTGGCGGTAATGCCCGAAAGACCGTCGGAGCCGCCACACTTAAGACCAATGACCAGCTCGGAGGCCGGAATGGGCTCGCGCTTGGACTGCTTTGCCAGGTCTGCCAGCTCGGCCAGAATCTTGTGGCCCTCGATTTGCTCGTCGGCTACATCCTGGCAGGTGAGAAAACGAACGCGCTCGTGATCGAAGTCACCGAGCTCGTCGAGCACCTGCTGATGCGTGCAGTTCTCGCAACCGAGCGACAGGAACAGCACGCCCGCGGCATTTGCGTGACGCGACAGTGCCACCAGCAGACGACGGGTCTGGGCATGGTCGGCGCCGGTCTGCGAGCAACCGAACGGATGCGGGAAGTAGTAGACGCCCTCCAGCGAGCCATCGACCAGATCCTGGGCCTGCTCGCACATGGCACGGGCGACTTCGTTGACACAGCCGACCGTGGGGATGATCCACAGCTCGTTGCGCGTCGCGGCACGACCGTCGGCGCGGCGGAACCCCATAAAGGTCTCAGGCTCAACGGGATCCACGACCGGATGCGTGGGGTTGTAGGCGTACTCGACCTCGCCCGAAAGGTTGGTCTTCACATTGTGCGTGTGGAGCCACTGACCGGGCTGGACATCGCCCGTCACATGGCCGATAGGAAGGCCGTACTTGATGACGTCCTCCCCTGCGGCAATCGCGCGCACCGCCATCTTATGGCCCTGCGGAATATCCTCCGCGGCCACGACCTCGCCCACCCCGGGAACCGCGACGGCGGTGCCCTTGGCAAGCGGCGACAGCGCGACGATCACGTTGTCGGCCGGATTGATCTGGATAGTGTTCATTGCAAATGGTCCTAACCCTACAGGTTGAGCAGAAGTCGAGACGCGGGCACGCCGTCCCGCGCCCGCGTCTGCGCCGGAAATTTACGCCTGAGCGTTGGCGAAGGCCTGCTTGGCGCCCTCGGCACGCACGACAGCGAGCGCGCTGACGACAAACTCCTCAAGACCTGCGATCTGCGTAAGGTCCTCGCCCCACATCTGCTCGTTGGTGAGCACGTCGTGCACCAGCTGGGCATCGTCGGCGCCGGCATGGGCGGCGTAGAAGTCGAGCACGAAGGCGTCGTCCTGAGCGGTGTACTCGGTGCCGTCGGAGCGACGCAGGTGCAGGCCGTCGCCTTCGCGGGACACGAGTTCCTGCGTGTAGAAGGAGATGAGCGTAGCGAGGCTCGTCGCCAGGCACTTGGGCAGGTTGCCGGTCTCGGCAACGTAGTCCTTGAGCGTGGGCAGGTCACGAGCGCGCCACTTAGCCGTGGAGTTGAGGCAGATGGAGAGCAGCGCATGATCAATAAACGGGTTGTCGAAGCGGTTTTCGACGGCGGCGGCAAAGGCCTTGCAGTCCTCGACATCCAAGTCGGCGGCAAGCGTCGGAATGACCTCGTCGTAGAGCATGGTGTTCATGAAGCCGCGAATGGTCTCGTCATGCATGCAGTCGCGCACGATATCAAAGCCGGCAACCCAGGAACCCGGAACGAAGGCGGTATGGGCACCGTTGAGGATGCGGACCTTGCGCTTTTTGTACGGGGTGACGTCGGGAGTCACAAAGACACCCGGAAGACCAGCCTTCACAAAGGGAAGCTTCTCGGCAAGCGACTCGTCGCCCTGGATGCCCCACATCTGGAAGGGCTCGCGCACGGCCAGGAAGGGATCCTCGTAGCCCAGACGCTCGGCAACCGCCGCGGCCTCCTTAGGATCGCGGATGCGGCCGGGGACGATGGTGTCGACGAGCGTGGTGCAGACGGTGCAGTCGTTAGCCATCCACTGCGCAAACTCGTCCTCCCAGCCCCAGTCGCTCACATACTGGTTCATGATGCGCAGCAACTCCTCGCCGTTGTGATCGATGAGCTCGCAGGCGAGGACGATGACGCCCGGCTTACCGGCAGCCCAGCGGGTGTGGAGCACCTGGGCAAGCTTGGCGGGGAAGCTCGCGGGTGGCATGTCGTCGGCCTTGCAGGACGGGTCATAGGCGATACCGGCCTCGGTGGTGTTGGAGACGATGATCTCTAGGTCGTCGGAGACGGCGACCTCCATCATGGCGCGGTAGTCGTCCTCACGATACGGGTTAAGGCAGCGGCTGCAGGCGCTGATCACGCGGGACTCGTCAACCGTGTTGCCGTTCTCCTTGCCGCGCACCAGCACGGTGTACAGGTCGTCTTGGGCATTGATACCGTCGGCAAAGCCAAAGGCACCGTTGATGGGCTGCACCATGACGACCTTGCCGTTCCAGCCGGTGGCCTCGTTGCCCATGTCAAAGAAACGGTCGACGAAGGCGCGCAGGAAATTGCCCTCGCCAAACTGCAGAACCTTCTCGGGAGCATCCTTGGGCAGCAAATAGCCCTTGTAGCCGATCTTCTCGAGCGCATCGTAGCTGATGTTCTCCATCTGTGTCTCTCCTTAGATAGCTGTTAGCGTGCAAGCAAAACGGGGGCGCCGCGTGTGGCAACGGCGCTCCCGAGTTCGATGTGATTCGATGCAGGCTTATGCCTCGACGGTGTCCAGGTCAAAGCCAAAGTAGCGAACGGAGTTGTTGTAGCTGATGTCGCGCACGATGGTGCCCAGCAGCTCCATGTCGGCCGGGTACTTGCCCTGCTCGACCCACTCGCCGATCACGCTGCACAGCACGCGACGGAAGTACTCGTGGCGCGGATAGGACAGGAAGGAACGGGAGTCGGTGAGCATGCCGACGAAGTTGCCCAGAACGCCCTCGTTGGCAAGGGCGGTGAGCTGCTCGCGCATGCCGACCTCGTTGTCGTTGAACCACCAGGCGGAGCCGTTCTGGATCTTACCGGCAGTCGGAGCCTCCTGGAAGCAACCCATGACGGTATCGATCATGGTGTTATCGATGGGGTTCAGGCTGTACAGGATGGTCTTGGGCAGGCCGCAGGTCTCCTGGATGGAGTTGAGGAAATCGGCGAGCTGGTCGGACGGCGTGTAGTTGGAGATGCAGTCGTAGCCGGTGTCGGGACCGAGTTTGGCGAACATGGCGCGGTTGTTGTCGCGCTTGCAGCCAAAGTGCAGCTGCATGGCCCAGCCCAGACGGACATACTCGCCGGCAACGAACTGCATAAAGGCAGTCTTGTACTTGAGGACCTCTTCCTCGGTAAGCGGCTCGGCAGCCAGACCCTTGGCAAAGATGGCCTCGATCTCGTCGGCGGTAGCCGGGACGTACATAACGTAGTCGAGTGCATGGTCGGATGCGCGACATCCCAGCTCGTGAGCAACGTCGTAGCGCTTGGAGATGGCAGACTTCATGCCCTCAAAGTCGCTTACCTCAACGCCGGCAACCTCGGAGAGGTGCTTGCAGTAGTCGGCAAACTCCTGGCCGCGCTCGATGCGCAGAGCGGCATCGGGGCGCATGGCGGGAACGACCTGAACGTCAAAGCTGTCATCGGCGGCAATCTTCTTGTGCCACTCAAAGCTGTCGGCGGGGTCGTCGGTAGTGCAGATCATGCGGACGTTGGACTGCTTGATCAGGTTGCGGCAGGTAAAGCTAGCCTCAGCGAGCTTGGCGTTGGCAAGGTCCCAGACCTCCTGGGCAGTCTTGCCGTTGAGGACGCCCTCGTAGCCAAAGTAGCGCTTAAGCTCCAGGTGGCTCCACTCAAAGACGGGGTTGCCAACGCAGCGACCCAGGGTCTCGGCCCACTTTTGGAACTTCTCGCGAGCAGGGGCGTCGCCAGTGATAAAACGCTCGTCGACGCCGTTGGCACGCATCAGGCGCCACTTGTAGTGGTCGCCGCCCAGCCAAACCTCGGTGATGTTCTCGAAACGCTTGTCCTCCCAAATCTCCTTAGGAGAAATGTGGCAGTGATAGTCGACGATGGGCATGCCCTCGGCAAAGTTGTGGAACAGCTCCTCGCCGGTCTTGGTGCTCAGCAGGAAATCCTGATCGTCCATAAAGTTTTTCATCAAACAGCCCCTTTGCTGGCAAGGCGGGCGCACGGCGCGCTCGTTATCCTTTAGGTGAACGTTCACTATACTAATCCATTGCACCTCAAAAGGTGAACGTTCACCTAACCACCACGGGGTGAACGGTAGATTTTGCCCGTTCAACGGTTGCTGGAGATGTGACTTGCATGTATTGCGGACTGTTTGGCGTCCCCGAACACCGAACTTGAGCGCTTTTGCTCAGGTGGGTCATGTCCCGATGTACATTTTTGGGAGTATTCAGCATTGGAGCGCGCCGTGCGCCATCCTCAGCGTCCTATTTGGAACGCAGATAGCGCCCGATCGGCATAAAAAGTGCCCCCGATGGCAAATTACGCCATCGGGGGCACTTAAAACAGTCGTTCTGCACCTCATTCAGGGCATGCCAATGCTGAATACTCCCAAAAATGCACGTCGCAAGAGGGGGTACCTGCTCAATCGGCTAAATACCCGCAAGTTCGCAGTAGCGATCGACATTGCTGGCAAATACCATCTCGACGGCGCCCTTCTGGACGGGCACCGTCGGGGTCCTTCCCCACAGCAGATAATCGCCCAGCGTCTTAGCGCCGCGATACGCCAGGCTCGTCGGG
>CABQMC010000106.1 GCA_902465115.1 uncultured Collinsella sp. | reverse complement strand
TGGTCAAGCATAATCTTTTGGATTCTTTTGGCGTGAGCGGCTTGGTTTTGGTAGGATTTGTCAGCGGCTTGACTAAGGGGGTTTTATAACTGCCATGCAGGTAGCCGTGTTGGTAACGTTTTACCGACTTGCCAAGAACCCCTCATAATTAATGCGTCTGCAAAATGACTAATTGCTTTGACCTGCTGAAACACTATATGTTGTGTTTGACCTAAAAAAAGAATACAGGATATAGATGCCTCTTTGTCGTATGATAGATGGCGGACAGAGAACGAGGACCTTATTCGCCCCATTTGGATGGATCTTCGAGCCCCTTGATTGGCTGCGAGGATTGTCCGCATGAGGGCCTATGGTTTTCGAAAACACAGATTGCGCGACGGCGCCGCAAGACAGGGGCAAGCCCTGCCGGGCATCGTTTGGCTCTGAAGCGCAATACGATTTCGACGCGAAAGAGGCAAGAGGATGAAGATCATCAAGCGCAGCGGCACCGAGGTTGTCTTTGACATCGATAAGATTGTCAATGCCATCCGCGCCGCAAACTTGGAGGTCGAGGAGAGCTCTCGTCTTACCGACCGCCAGGTGGTTTACGCGGCACAAAACGTCGCCGAGGCATGCGAGAACGCGGGCCACACCGTGTCGGTCGAGGAGATTCAGGATCTGGTCGAGGACGAGATTATGCGTCTCGACTGCTACGAGGTCGCTCGCCATTACATCATCTATCGCTATGTTCAGAGCCTGAAGCGCCAGAAGAACACGACCGACGACAAGATTCTGTCGCTGATTGAGTGCAACAACGAAGAGGTCAAGCAGGAGAACTCCAACAAGAACCCGACCGTCAATTCCGTTCAGCGTGACTACATGGCCGGCGAGATCTCCAAGGACCTGACCCAGCGTGTGCTGCTGCCCCAGGAGATTGTGGATGCTCACAATGAGGGTCTGATTCACTTCCATGATTCGGACTACTTTGCCCAGCACATGCATAACTGCGACCTGGTGAACCTGGAGGATATGCTCCAGAACGGTACTGTTATTTCGGGCACGCTGATCGAGAAGCCGCACAGCTTCTCGACTGCCTGCAACATCGCGACGCAGATCATCGCTCAGGTTGCTTCCTCCCAGTACGGTGGCCAGTCGATTTCGCTGACCCATCTTGCCCCGTTCGTCGAGGTGAGCCGTCAAAAGATTCGCGGCGAGGTCGCCCGCGAGCTCGAGGAGCTCGGCGTTTCCGCATCTCCCGAAAAGGTCCGCGAGGTTGTTGAGGACCGCCTGCGTGACGAGATCCGTCGCGGCGTTCAGACGATTCAGTATCAGGTCGTGACCCTTATGACCACGAATGGCCAGGCGCCGTTCGTGACGGTCTTTATGTATCTCAATGAGGCCCGTACGCCCCAGGAGAAGCATGACCTTGCCATGATTGTGGAGGAGACGCTTCGTCAGCGCTATGAGGGCGTTAAGAACGAAGCCGGCGTGTGGATCACCCCGGCGTTCCCCAAGCTCATCTACGTGCTCGAGGACGATAACGTTCACGAGGATTCCCCGTACTTCTACCTGACTCAGCTGGCTGCCAAGTGCACCGCCAAGCGCATGGTGCCCGACTACATCTCCGAGAAGAAGATGCGCGAGCTCAAGCTGTCGAAGGGCGAGACCGCAGGCAACGGCGACTGCTATACCTGCATGGGTTGCCGTAGCTTCCTGACGCCCGACCGCTCGGGCAACGGCTTTAACAACGTTGCCAACGCGCTGAACTACGACCCGAACAAGCCCAAGTACTACGGTCGCTTTAACCAGGGCGTCGTGACCATCAACCTGCCCGATGTCGCGCTGAGCTCGCACCAGGATATGGATAAGTTCTGGAAGATCTTCGACGAGCGCCTTGAGCTGTGCCACCGTGCCCTGCTGTGCCGTCATGAGCGCCTGATGGGTACGCTTTCTGACGCCGCACCGATTCTGTGGCAGTACGGCGCCCTGGCGCGCCTTAAGAAGGGCGAGACGATCGACAAACTGCTCGTGGGCGGCTATTCCACCATCAGCCTGGGGTATGCCGGTCTGTATGAGTGCGTCAAGTACATGACGGGCCACAGCCACACCGAGAAGGAAGGCACGCCGTTTGCCATGGCCGTCATGCAGCACATGAACGACAAATGCGCCGAGTGGAAGGCCGAAAGCGATATCGACTTCTCGCTGTACGGCACCCCGCTTGAGTCGACGACCTACAAGTTCGCCAAGTGCCTGCAGCGTCGTTTTGGCATTATTCCGGGTGTGACGGACAAGGGCTACATTACCAACAGCTATCACGTCCATGTGTCCGAGGAGATTGATGCTTTCGATAAGCTCAAGTTTGAGGGCATGTTCCAGCAGCTTTCGCCGGGCGGTGCCATCTCCTACGTCGAGGTTCCTAACATGCAGGACAACCTTAAGGCTGTCATTCGCGTGATGCAGTACATCTACGACAACATCATGTACGCCGAGCTCAACACCAAGAGCGATTACTGCCAGGTGTGCGGCTACGATGGCGAGATCAAGATTGTCGAGGATGACGGCAAGCTGGTGTGGGAGTGCCCCAAGTGCGGCAACCGCGATCAGGAGAAGATGAATGTCGCCCGTCGTACGTGCGGCTACATCGGTACCCAATTCTGGAACCAGGGTCGAACCGAGGAGATCCGCGACCGCGTGCTGCATCTCTAATAACCATCCCAAGCTGCCCCGTAGCGAGGCCCCGGACCTTTACTCGCTATTTCGGACAGTCCTGGCTCACGACGGAGGCGCCACTGGCGCCTCCTGTTCGTGCGGAACTCATATCGAGCAAAGGCCCGGGGCCTCGCTACGGGGCAGCCAAGTTGACGTAGTTGAGATGCAGCATGCGGTCTGCTCACTCCTCGAAGTTCTTAGCGGAAATGAGTTGACTTGCAACAACGTTTTGCTTGCGATGACGGTTGGGCTGCAACAAAGTTTTTATTGGACCTCGAACCCTATACTCGATGTTCGCTTCGTTCATTGAGTTACCTTTTGCATGAGGCCGGGACATATCGTTCCGCCCGCAGTTTCGCAGGCCGAAGGCCGAGAATGTTTGAGGACGGGACGATATGTCCCGGCCTCCCAGGAGAGTTACCTATGAACTACGCGAACATTAAGTATTTCGACATTGCTGATGGGGAAGGTGTTCGTACTTCTCTGTTTGTGAGTGGGTGCCGTCGTGGGTGCAAGAATTGCTTTAACTCCGTCGCGTGGGACTTTGCCGCGGGTGAACCGTTCGACCGTGCCGTCGAGGACAAGATTATCGAGAGTCTCGACCATCCCTTTATCGATGGTCTGACGATTCTGGGCGGGGAGCCCATGGAACCCGAGAACCAGGCAGGGCTCGTTGAGTTTGTCGAGCGTGTTCGTGCGACTTATCCCGTGGAGTCGGGGAAGACTATTTGGTGCTTTACCGGCGACGTGCTCGAGGAGCTTATGCCGGGCGGTCGTCACCATACCGAGGTGACGGACCGTATCCTTGCCTGCCTCGATATGTTGGTGGACGGCCCGTTCGTTCAAGACCTGTACGATATCTCCTTGCGTTTTAGGGGTTCGAGTAATCAGCGGGTGATCGACATGAACGCCACGCGCACTCGTGCCGCGCGCGAGGGCGTTTCGCTTTGCGACGCTGTGGAACTTTGGCGGGACGATCCGGTCTATTCGACCCATACTATGTAGCTTGTGGCCGATGCCGGAGGGCGTGGTACCATAGCGCGAACGCGAAATCGAAAAAAGTGAGGCCCAGATGGTCGATCAGGAAAAAGTTGAGACCGCCATAAAGCTGTTGCTTGAGGGCATAGGCGAGGACCCAACTCGTGAGGGCCTGCTGGAGACCCCGGCACGCGTTGCCCGTATGTATGGTGAGATCGCCAGTGGTATGGACCAGAGTGCCGAGGAGCACCTGTCCAAAACCTTTGCCGTCGCTTCGAACGATTTGGTTATCGAGCGCGACATCACGTTTTACTCGCTGTGCGAGCATCATCTGCTGCCGTTTTACGGCAAGGCTGCCATTGGCTATATCCCCAACGGCCGTGTCGCAGGGCTTTCTAAGCTTGCCCGCACGGTAGAGGTCTACGCCCGTCGTCTGCAGCTGCAGGAGCAGTTGTGCGCACAAGTTGCCGATGCCCTCATGGAGTATCTCGCTCCCCAGGGAGCGATTGTACTCATGGAAGCTGAGCATATGTGCATGACCATGCGCGGCGTGCAAAAGCCTGGCACCAAGACCGTGACGCTCGCTCGTCGCGGCGTCTTTGAGGCCGATCCGGCGCTCGAGGAGCGATTCTTTAGGATGCTGGGACGCTAACTATGAGAGTCGTCAACGACTTTACATCGAATACTGACGAGGGAACGCCGCGTCGCGGTTTTATGGCTTCGGGCCTGGCGCCTTTTGGTGCCATGCCTCGCATTGATTATATCTGTGCCAACGGGCTGTTCCGGCGGCATCTGGGCAACATTGCGCAGTTGGAATCGGGGCGCATCTTCTGCCGCCACGGTATTGACCATCTGCTCGATGTCGCTCGCATTATGTGGATCAAGAATCTTGAGGAACAGCTCAAATTTGACCGCGAGGTCATCTACGCCACGGCACTTCTTCACGATATCGGCAAAGATGAACAGTATGAATCGGGTATATCCCATGATGTTGCAAGCGAACGCGTCGCTGATGCGATTCTCGGCGGCATGCCCGATGATGTGGCGTTTGAGCCGGCCGATGCCGCAGCCATTAAGACGGCCATTCTGGGCCATCGAAAGCTGCGCGTGAACAGCCAACCGCTCGAGCGCCTGCTCTATGCAGCCGACAAAGCGTCGCGCGCCTGCTTTGCATGCCCCGCGCGCAATGCTTGCAACTGGAGCGATGATAAAAAGAACCTGTCGATTCGCGTGTAGTTAGTTTACGCGGTCGGGGTTCTAAACGAAGGAGACGATCGCGATGAGCAACAAGAAACTGCCCGAGAATGCAACCAAGACTGAAGGCGCCGAGCTCGCCCGCCGTGGAAGGGGCGAAATATCCACCGCAACGGCGGTGCCCCACGTGAACTATGACGATCTGCGCCATGCCGACCGCATCACCGTTGAAGGTCTTGAGGTTTTTGCTAACCACGGCGTGTATCCCGAAGAGAACGCGCTGGGCCAGAAATTCATCGTGTCCTTGGTACTCTATGCTGACCTGCGTGCAGCGGGAGAGCACGATAACTTGGACGCCTCGATTGACTACGGCTCGGTGTGCCACGATGTCGATGGCTATCTGCGCGAGCATACGTTTAAGCTCATCGAGGCGGCAGCTGAAGGTACGGCCCAGATGCTGCTGCGCCGTTATCCCTCGCTGCTTGGTGTGCGCATCAAGCTCGATAAGCCGTGGGCGCCTGTTGGCCTGCCCTTGGCAAGCTGCGGCGTCGAGATCGAGCGTGTGCGCTAACCGGTTCTAATACGTCTCTATGGGTGGCTGCTTGAGCCGCTGCGACAGAGCCCTGTTGTTGGGGCAGTACGTGTCGAGCAGCGCGTGAAACCGATGATTGTGGCTCGGCTCGAGCAGGTGGACGAGCTCGTGGGCGACAACCATGTCAAGGCACTCGACGGGGTAGGCGGCAAGTTCTCGTGCGATGCGAATGGCGCCGGTTTTGGGCGTGCATGATCCCCAGCGCGTTTTCATGCTGCGCACGGAAACGCGGGAAACGGCGACACCCATTGCGATTTCGTATGCGTGCACCATATCACGCAGCGCCGATGTGACTTCGGACGTATAGAGCTGGTCAATATGGGCTTGGATCTCACTGGGCGTTAAGCCGTCGAGGGTCGCATTCCACTTGGCCTGCGGACGTTCGTCTGGCTCGTCGGCACCCATAAAA
>CABQMC010000105.1 GCA_902465115.1 uncultured Collinsella sp. | reverse complement strand
AGCGATGCTCGCGCTGCAGGTCCTGGTAGCCGGGCAGGCGCTTCATCATTGACAGTACCATGGCAAACATGTGCTCGCTCACGGCCTGACCGTAGGCGCCGATTGAGCAAGACAGTTTGGCTTCAGCCGGCACGGTGCCGGCGGCAAGGTAGTCGTCATAGCCGGCGGTCTGCAATTGCAACAGCTGGAGATGTTCGCATGCCGTGAGCATGTCAGGGTCGATGTTGCCCAAGATCACGTCGGCATCGGCGACCTGCTCGCGCGTGGCGGCGTCGGAACTCGTGTAGATAAAGTCCTCGCCCGGAGCGCTCGACTCAAGAATTGCGCGATGGCGGTCATTGACGGGCAGCAAAACCAGGATGTTCACAAGCAGTCCTCTCCGCTCGACCTGCCAAAAAGGGACAGGTTAATTTTGGCAGGTTTTATCAGGCAAAACGTTCAAATAAAAACGCCGGATGCAAGACGAGCGTGCCCGTCAGCATCCGGCGCATCCACGGCTACCAGCTCAGCAGCTCGTAGCCGTCCTCGGTCACCACGAGCTGTACCTCGCACTGGGCCGAATCGCTGCCGTCCTTGGTGCGCACGCACCAACCGTCACCCTTGCTAATCTTGATGTCGGGCGCTCCGGCGTTGACCATGGGCTCGATGGTAAAGACCATGCCCGGAGCCATGATGGTGTCCACATCGGGTGCCTCGGTGGTAAAGCCCACAAACGGGTCCTCGTGGAACTCCTTACCGATGCCGTGTCCGCCGTACTCGCGCACCACGCTAAAGCCGGCATCCTCGACCGTCTTTTGTACGGCCTCGGCCATCACGGACAGCGGCAGCCACGGCTTGACGGCCGCCAGGCCCGCCTCCACGCTGGCGCGGGTGACGTCGACCAGGCGCTGGCGCTCGGCCGAGACCTCGCCGATGCAGAACATGCGGCTCGAGTCGCTAAAGTAGCCGTCCAGGATCGTGGAACAGTCCACGTTGATGATGTCGCCCTCGTGCAGCACATCCGTATCGCAGGGGATACCGTGACAGACCACATCGTTGATCGAGGTGCACACGCTCTTGGGATAGCCCTCGTAGTTGAGGTCGGCCGGCGTGCCGCCGTGCTCGACGGTGTAGTCGTAGATCATCTGGTCGATCTGGTTGGTGGTCATGCCCGCGGCGATGTGCTCGCCTACGTAATCGAGCACGCCCACGTTGATGGCGGCCGAGCGCTTGATGCCCTCGATATCGGCGGGCGTCTTGTAGAGCGTGCGGGGCAGAACCTCCCAGCCCTCTTCCCACAAGCGCTCGAGGCGCTCATCAAAGGCACTATGACATTTTTTATATTTTTTGCCGCTGCCGCACCAGCAAGCGTCGTTGCGGCCAGGTACGGGTCCATTGTCAAACATGGCTAACTTCCTTTCATTCGCAGCTAGTATAGCCCACCCACGCGTCTATAAAAGTTGCGGTGATATAGTTCCGATTTAAGCGGTTTAACAGCACAAATAGGAACTATATCACCGCAACTGATGGGGCGGGATGGCGGGCACTAGCTGCTGCGTGGTTTTGCTAGTAGCTCACCTGGCAGGGGATGCCGAGGGCTTGGACGCGTGCGGCAATCGTGTCGAGCACCTCGGGTGCCGCTTTAGCAAGGCCGGCGACCGGTGTCTCGCGCGCCACCGTGTAGATAGTCGCCTCCTGCGGGCGAATGCGCTCGAGCGCCGCGAGCCAAGGGCCGACGTACTCCTCGCCGGTGTTATCGAGAGACTTGCCTCGGTACTCGCCGCTCAAAAACATCGTCTGGATAATGACGTGGCCGTTAAAGCTCGCGAACGTTTCGATCTGGTGCTCTACATCGTAGGGGCCAACGGGCTGGTCGAGCAGCTGGATAAAAGCCGGGTCGACCGTGTCGAGCTTGAGGATGTTGTCGTCGACCATCATGAGCGCATCGTGTACCTGGGGACGGTCGGCGCGCGTGCCGTTGGAAAGCACGGCAATCTTGGTGTTTGGGGCCAGCTGGTCGCGAAGCGCGACGGCACCGGCGATGGCCTGCGGAAACTCCGGCGCGGCGGTGGGTTCGCCGTTGCCGGCAAACGTGATTACATCGGGGAGCTCGCCCTCGATTGCCATCTCGTGCAGCTTGGCCTCGAGTGCATCGAGTACCACGGCAGCTGTGTTGTACGGCTCATGGCAGGGGCGCTCAGCGTTGAGACCGTTTTCGCAGTAGATGCAGTCGAACGTGCAGATTTTGCCGCTGGCCGGCATCATGTTGACGCCGAGCGAAAGGCCCAGGCGACGGCTGCGAACGGGCCCAAAGATGGGGCCGGCATTCAAAAACGTAGACATAGGCATATGCTCCTCAAGACAATTGTGCCTAAGCATAGCATCGGCTCCAAAGCAAGGTGTAGGCTCTTGCTTTACAAGTTTCGTTTTTTCACGTCGCTCATTATGCCGTGCCATGAAAAGCCTCGGGTCGGGTACAGTTAATCTGTTAACAAGTCGTAAGGCAATGCGGGTCCATCCAATCGTACTGACGTGCAACTGGATGGGCGTTGATGATGGGGGCACAACATGGATTTTACGGTCGAGAATGCGGGCACTACGATCGCCTGCCGCGAGTATGCCGGCCCGGTTGTATCGTCCGATGCACCCGCCTTGGTGTGCGTGCACGGCGCCTGCGTCGACGGTGTCTTTTTTGACGCCATCGCCCGCGAGCTCGCCTGTGACTATCGCGTCATTACCTACGACCGGCGCGGTTGCGGCGAGAGCGGCGACGCTGCAGACGGACGCTACGACCTCGCCGTCCAGGCCGCGGACCTGCAGGCCGTTATCGAGCATATTGGCACTCCGGCAAACGTGCTCGCGCACAGTGCCGGTACGTTGGTGGCCCTGGAGCTTCTCCGTGCAAACCCCGCCATAATCTCGCGTGCGATTCTGCATGAACCCGCCGTGACGGATGAGGGCGCCGGCCTGGGCGCGGCCCCGGTTTTGCTCGAGATGATCGCCGCAGGAAAGGTCTCCAGGGCATTACGGGCCTTCCTGGGCGCCATCGGCGATTCGGATCCTGAGGCCCCCAAGATAACCGAGGCAGAAGCCAAGCATGCCCTGCGCAACGGCCGTAGTTTCATGGCAAACGAATACGGGATTACTATGACCTGCGTTCCCGATTGGGATTGCGTTCGTGCGTCAAAAACGGTGGCCGCCGTGCTCCTGGGTGAGCTCTCGGTCGGTACACCCCGCGAGGCGGGCACGAGGGTGGCGGCTGAGCTTTTGGACTGTCCGCTCGTAACGGTTCCCGGCGCGCACAACGGCCTACGCGATCGACCGGCAGCGGCTGCCCGGGCTGTCCGTGGCATCCTGGGGCTCTAGCAGCCGCAATAGCCAAAGCGGGCTTCACCCGCAGACGTTTCGGCCGTGCTAACAAATGTGTTCAAAACCTTACGTCTGCGGCTTCGATCGCGCCGTCTGCCAACTCATAAAAATGTAACAGCATTCACGTGCTTACCTGCATCGACAAGGTGTTACCCTTGTAACATTTGGAACCCACCGCTACCATGCGAAACTATCGAAAGGGCCCCATATGCTCAATAATCACGAGGTCAATCTAACCGACGAGGAGGCTGCCGCCGAGGTCGCCCGTGTCGCGAAGACCTACCCCGTGGTGCGTTTGCTGTCGGCCGATCAGATTAAGAGCGAGCCTAACTGCCTGCTCGCCGGTGATCGGTGTCCTTGCCTGCGTCAGTCAAGTCTTGAGGCCTTGGCAGACTCCGATGAGGTGTCGGAGCAACTGCTCAACGATGGCGTTGAGTACCGCGCTCGCCTGCGCCCTCTGAAGGTCGAGGGCGAGCCTCATGTCCTGCTGATGGTGCGTCCGATCGATGGGCAAGAGGCCGCAAAAGAGGACCTTGTCTACACCGACGTGCTGACGAGCGTGCACAATCGCCGATATTACGAGGAAAAGCTCCGTAGCGCCCGCATGAATGCCGGCGTTGCGATGATCGACCTTGATGATTTTAGGGTCTTCAACGATACGTGTGGCCGTCATGCCGGCGACCTTGCGCTCGGTGCCGTGGCGACAGCCATGCGCAGCGGAATCCGTTCGACTGACGAGCTTGTGCGCTATGGCTGCGACAAATTTGTGGTTGTCATGCCCAATATTCCCTCCGATGACTTCACCCGTCGCCTGCATCAGGTGTCCGATGCCGTTCGTTCCACGATTATTCCGGGCCATGAGTACGTGAGCTTGACGGCATGTGTTGGTGGCGTTCGTATTCATGGCGAGACGGTCGATGAGGGCGTTGGCCGCGCTGTCCAGTTACTGAGCCGCGCTAAGGCAAAAGCCGGTACGGTCGTGACCGATGCCGATTCCATCGAGGCCTTCCAAAGCGAAAAGCCTTTGGTACTTATTGTCGATGACTCCGAGATGAACCGAGTCATTCTCAGCGAGATGCTCAAGGACGAGTATTGCATCCTCGAGGCCGACAACGGTCGTACGGCGCTCGACATTGTCGACCGCTATGGCGATGAGTTGTCGCTCGTGCTGCTGGACATTGTCATGCCGGGCATAAGCGGCTTTGAGGTGCTGGCCGGTCTGTCGCGCCGATCGGTTGGTGACAATCTGCCTGTCATCATGATTTCGAGCGAAGACTCCGATGATATGGTTCTGCGCGCGTACGAGCTGGGCGCCTCAGACTATATCAACCGCCCGTTTGACTCCCGTGTCGTGCGCCGCCGCGTAAGCAACACCATCCGCCTATACGCCAAACAGCGCCGCCTGACGAACCTGCTGTCCCAGCAGTACAACGAGCGCGTCAAGAACAGTCGCATGCTCATCGACATCATGGCCGGCGTCATGGAGCTTCGCAACGGCGAGAGCGGCAGGCACGTTACGAACATCGAGAAGCTGACCGAGCTGCTGCTTGGCTGTCTGGTCCAGCGTAGCGACACCATTTCCCTTGACAATGAGGAGCGCTCCACGATTGCCCTGGCTTCGGCGCTGCACGATATCGGCAAGATGTCGATTGACGATGCGATTCTCAACAAACCCGGGCGCCTTACGCCCGAGGAGTTCGAGATTATGAAGACGCATACCACGATCGGCGCCGACATGCTGCTTGAGCTGGGTAGCCATCACGCCGGCAATGCGCTTATGGAATATGCGTACCAGATTGCGCGTTGGCACCACGAGCGCTGGGACGGCAAGGGTTATCCCGATGGCCTTAAGGGCGACGAAATCCCCATTGCCGCACAGGTGGTTTCGGTGGCCGACGTGTACGATGCTCTGACGAGCGTGCGCGTGTACAAGGACGCTATCCCGCACAAGGAGGCAATTCAGATGATCCTGGACGGTAAGTGCGGCACCTTTAACCCGCTGCTGCTCGATTGTCTGCTCGAGGTGCAAGACCAAATTGCCGAGACGTTGGCACGCCCCGCTGACGTCGTCGCGTTTCCCACGATTTAGTTTGACCAAAGGAGTTTTTAATCCATGATTTCCATGCGTGAGGCGTATGAGAAGATCGGCGCCAATTATGATGACGCGTGTGCTCGGCTGATGGGCGAGGAAATGCTCGCCCGCTTTGCCCTCAAGTTTTTGGATGACGAGAGCATGGACAAGCTGGAGGCCGCCATGGCGGCGGGAGACGCCGAAGGTGCGTTTATGGCAGCGCACACGCTCAAGGGCGTGAGCCAGAACCTGGGATTCGATAATCTGTACGAGCCGGCGGTCGTGGTGACCGAAGCACTGCGCGGCGCCGATGCCGTTGACGGCGCTCGCGAGGGAATGCATGCGTTGCAGCAGCAATATGCGGCAACGATGTCGGCTCTGCGCGAGGCGGCTGAATAAGAGCTTGCGAGCCTTGGGCTGCTTGCCGGCCACATATAGGTGAAAGGGCG
>CABQMC010000104.1 GCA_902465115.1 uncultured Collinsella sp. | reverse complement strand
CAACGCCCTGCTTGCCGCGATCCTTACCAGAGAGAACCTGGACCTTATCGCCCTTCTTGATATACATATATCTCCCCTAACTACAGGGTCTCGGGAGCGAGCGAGACGATCTTCATGTACTTCTTGTCACGAAGCTCGCGAGCGACGGGCCCGAAGATACGGGTGCCGACGGGCGAACCATCGTTGTTGATGACAACGCAGGCGTTCTCATCAAAGCGAATGTAGGAGCCATCCTTGCGGCGGATCTCCTTAACGGTGCGAACGACGACGCAACGGACAACGTCCTTCTTCTTGACGTTGGCGCCAGGGGTAGCCTCCTGGACAGCACCGATGAACACATCGCCGATGCCTGCATAACGACGCTTGGAACCGCCAAGCACCTTGATGCAGCGAATCTTGCGAGCGCCGGAGTTGTCGGCGACGTTCAGCATGGTTTGCATCTGAATCATGGTAGATGTTCCTCCGAACTAAGAACCGAAGAGAGGTGCGCAGCCTTTATACGGCTCGTGGTATGCAAGCCAGGCATACGCACATCTTCGGAAACGTACAAGTCGTAAGAGCGACTGCTTATTTAGCGCGCTCGACGACCTCGATGAGGCGCCAACGCTTCATCTTGGACATAGGACGGGTCTCCATAACGCGGACGGTGTCGCCCACGCCAGCCGTGCACTCCTCGTCATGAGCGTGCAGCTTCTTGGAGCTGGTCATCATCTTGCCGTACTTAGGGTGACGCTTGCGCTCGGTGATGGTGACAACGATGGTCTTGGCACCGGAGACGGAGGTAACGACACCCGTACGGACCTTACGCGAGTTACGCGAATCAGTCATGTTCTCTCCTTAGGTCCTACTCGGCGGCAGCGGACTTCTCCGCTGCGATCTCGCGGGCGCGCTGCTCCGTGAGGACGCGAGCGATGTCCTTCTTCACGGTGTTGACGCGAGCAGTGTTGTCCAGCTGGCTGGTGGCCATCTGGAAACGAAGGTTAAAGAGCTCGGCGCGCATTTCCTTCAGCTTCTCAACGAGCTGAGCGTCCGAGAGCTCACGAATCTCTGCGGGCTTCATTAGTTCTCCTCCTTGGCGGCGGCGGCGTCCTCAGCAGCCCACTTGGCCTCGAGAGCGGCCTCCTCAGCCATCTCCTTCTCGATGCGCTGCTCAGCGTTCTTGGCAGCAACAATCTTGGTCTTGATGGGAAGCTTGTGCTGTGCAAGACGCAGAGCCTCGCGAGCGACCTCCTCGGGCACGCCCTTGACCTCGAACATGATGCGGCCGGGCTTGACGACGGCCACCCACTCCTCGGGGTTACCCTTACCAGAACCCATGCGAGTCTCGGCAGGCTTCTTGGTGATGGGCTTATCGGGGAAGATCGTGATGTAGACACGACCGCCACGCTTCATGTAGCGGGTCATGGCAATACGAGCGGCCTCGATCTGACGGTTGGTAATCCAATGGGCCTCGAGAGCCTGGATACCAAACTCGCCGAAATGCAGCTCGGTATTACCCTTGGCCTGGCCCTTCATGGAGCCACGCTGCACCTTGCGGTGAAGAATACGCTTAGGGGCAAGCACTACTGACCCCTCCTCTCGGAGTTACGACGACGAGGACGGGAAGAGCCCTCGAGTGCAGGGTTGGGAACAGGCTGGCCCGGGAGCTTCTCGCCCAGGTAGATCCAGACCTTCACGCCGCAAGCGCCCATGGTGGTGCTGGCGACAGCCGTGCCGTAGTCGATCTTGGCACGGAGGGTGTGCAGAGGCACGCGACCCTCACGGTACCACTCACGACGGCCCATCTCGGCACCGCCAAGACGACCGGAGCACTGGATACGGATGCCCTTAGCGCCGGCCTTGCGGGCGGACTGGACAGCCTTGCGCATAGCGCGACGGAAGGCAACGCGGCCCTCGAGCTGCTCGGCGATAGACTGAGCAACGAGGTTGGCGTCGAGCTCGGGGCGCTTGATCTCGACAACGTCGACGGAGAGCTGGCCCTTGGAGACGCCAGCGACCTTCTCGAGCTCGGTGCGGAGGGTATCGATCTCGGCACCCTTCTTACCGATGACAACGCCGGGGCGAGCGGTGAGGATGATGACCTTCACCTTGTCGCCAGCGCGCTCGATCTCGACGCGGGAGACAGCTGCGCGGGAAAGACGCTTCTCGAGGTACTTGCGAATCTCGAGATCGTTACCGAGGGTCTTAGCGTAATCCTTCTCTGCGAACCAGCGGGAGCGCCAGTTCTCGGTGATGCCAAGACGGAAGCCGGTGGGGTAGACTTTCTGACCCATACAGCTTTACGCCTCCTTTCGAGGAGCAACGACGACGGTGATGTGGGAAGTACGCTTCAGAATGCGAGAAGCGGAACCCTTGGCGCGGGGACGGATGCGCTTAAGCGTCGGACCCTCGTCAACATAGGCAGCGGCGACAACCAGGTTGTCGGCACGCAGACCGTTGTTGTTCTCGGCGTTCGCAACGGCGGAACGGAGAACCTTCTCGACATCCACGGCGACGGCGCGGTCGCAGAAGTGGAGGATGTCGAAGGCCTGAGCGACAGGCTTGCGGCGGATCAGATCGACCACCAGGCGGGCCTTGCTGGGGGAAACACGCACGTACTTAGCGACGGCGCGAACCTCGGTGGCCTCAGTTTCAATAGACTTAGTTGCCATTTACGGTTAACCCCCTATTTGGCCTTGTGGCCACGGAACGTACGAGTCGGCGCGAACTCGCCGAGCTTGTGACCAACCATGGACTCGGTAACATACACGGGCACATGCTTGCGGCCGTCGTGGACGGCGATGGTGTGACCAACCATCTCGGGGAAGATGGTGGACGCGCGGGACCAGGTCTTCACGACGTCCTTCTTGCCAGCCTCGTTCATCGCGGTGATACGCGAGAGAAGGCGAGTCTCCACGAACGGGCCCTTTTTGAGACTTCTGCTCATAAGTGCTTTCTCCTAAAACTCGGTATCCGAAATTACTTCTTACGGCGACGAATGATGTGCTGGTTCGAGACCTTCTTCTTCTTGCGCGTACGAAGGCCCTTCGTCGGCTTACCCCAGGGGGTAACAGAGGGACGACCAGAGGTGTGGTTCTTGCCCTCGCCACCGCCGTGCGGGTGGTCGACAGGGTTCATGACGGTACCGCGGACGGTCGGGCGCACGTTCATGTGACGCTTACGGCCGGCCTTGCCGATGACGATGTTGGAGTGATCGGCGTTGCCGACCTCACCGACGGTGGCGCGGCAGGTAACGAGGATGCGGCGCATCTCGGAGGAAGGCATACGGACGATAGCGTACTTGCCCTCCTTACCCATCAGCTGGCAGGAGTTACCGGCGGAACGGGCGATAGCGGCGCCCTTGCCCGGCTGGAACTCGACGGCGTGGATGAGCGTACCGACGGGGATGTCGGCGAGGGGCAGAGCGTTGCCCGGCTTGATGTCGGCGTCAGAACCGGACATGATGGTCTGACCGACCTCGAGGCCCTTGGGGGCCAGGATGTAGCGCTTCTCACCGTCAGCGTAGTGCAGCAGAGCGATGCGAGCGGAACGGTTCGGATCGTACTCGATCGTGGCAACCTTGGCGGGCACGCCGTCCTTGTTGCGCTTGAAGTCGATCACGCGGTAACGACGCTTCACGCCGCCGCCCTGGTGGCGGGTGGTGATGCGGCCGTTGTTGTTACGACCGGCCTTCTTGGGCAGGGGCTCGAGAAGAGACTTCTCGGGCTTGGTGCAGGTGATCTCGGAGAAGTCGGAGATCGTCTGCCAACGCCTACCAGCGGAGGTCGGCTTAAGGTGCTTTACAGCCATTACAATCCCTTTCAATAGGAATCCGTTAGCCATCGCAGACAGGGATTCGAGGTTCTGCCTCGGGTGCGATGACACCGGACGTATACACGGTTCCGGGCGTGTCCATTTTATACGCCCAAAACCTTGAGCTCCCGCCTCCCCTATTTGGGAGGCATGAGCTCACTCAACAGCAGCGAGTCTTAGGCCTGGTTGCCAAAGACCTCGATGGTGTCGCCCTCGGCCAGCGTGACGATGGCCTTCTTCCAAGAACGGGTCTTGCCGGCGACATAGCGCACGCGCTTGGTCTTGGGCTTGACCGTCAGGGTGTTCACGCGAACGACCTTGACGCCGAAGATCTCCTCGACAGCGTCCTTGATCTGATACTTGTTAGCATCCTTGGCGACCTCGAACGTGTACTTGTTCTGCTCCATGCCGGAGAAGGAACGCTCGGACACGATCGGACGGATGATGATCTCGTGGGCGGTCATTTAAGCAAGCACCTCCCCGAAGTGAGCGGCGATGTCGGCGGGCATCAGCACGGCGTTGTTGTTGACGAGATCGTAGGTGTTGGCCTCGTCGGCAGTGATGATGAACGTCTTGGGAATGTTGCGGAACGACAGGTAGGCGTTGACGTCCTCATCGCGAACGATGATGGTCAGACGCTTGCCCTCAAGGCCGAGAGCCTTGAGCATGGCAACGGCAGCCTTGGTGGAAGGCTTCTCGAAGCCGTAGTCGTCGACGAGCACGAGCTCGCCATCGGCCAGCTTGGCGGACAGCGCAGAGCGCATAGCCAGCTTGACCTCCTTGTTGTTCATACGCTTAGCGTAGGAACGGGGCTTGGGGGCGAAGACAACGCCACCGTGACGCCACTGGGCAGCACGGATGGAACCCTGGCGGGCACGGCCGGTGCCCTTCTGACGCCAAGGCTTCTTGCCGCCACCGGAAACCTCAGAGCGGCCCTTAGCGGACTGGGTGCCCTGACGCCAAGAGGCCATCTGGCACTTGACGATGTGGTGCATAACGTGGATGTTCGGCTCGATGCCGTACACCTCAGCGGCGAGCTCGGCCTCGGCGACCTTCTTGCCCTCGCTGTTCTTTACTTCAAACTTTGCCATTTAAGTGTTCTCCTTGGTATGACGCTGGGCTAAATGGGCTGGGCCCTTAGGCCATACGGATGGCGACGAGACCATTCTTGGCACCCGGGACAGCGCCCTTGACCAAGATGAGGTTCTGCTCGGCATCGATGCGGACAACGGAAAGGTTCTTGACGGTAACGCGCTCGTTACCCATGTGACCGGCCATCTTGACGCCCTTGAGAACGCGCGCAGGATAGGCGCACTGACCGATAGAACCGGGGTGACGCTGGAAGTGAGAACCATGCGTCATAGGACCGCGGCGCTGACCCCAGCGCTTGATGCGACCCTGGAAGCCCTTACCCTTGGAGGTACCGATGACGTCGACCTTCTCGACATCAGCGAAATCAGCGACGGTGACGACCTCGCCGACCTTGTGCTCCTCACCGTTCTCGACGCGGACCTCACGAAGGAAGCGGACAGGCTCGACGCCGGCCTTGGCGAAGTGACCAGCCATAGGCTTGTTCACGTTCTTGGCCTTGATGTCGCCGAAACCGATCTGTACGGCGTCATAGCCGTCGGTTGCCTGAGTTTTAACCTGCGAGACAGCGCAGGGGCCAGCCTGGATGACCGTGACGGGAACGACGTTGTCGTCCTCGTCCCAAACCTGGGTCATGCCAATCTTGCGGCCGAGAATCATGCTGATCAAGATATGATCCCAACTCTCGCGTGGTCTTGGGACAATGCGTACACCACCGAGCGTACGCCCCTAGAGGACCACTACTTACACGACGTGCTCCCCAGTCTTGTATTACGTCTGGACTACCTGACAACCCTATTAAGCAGGCATTTTGTCCAGCCAGAATACTCCCCTGGTTACACACAGCTGTTTAGTATACACGGGTGCGGGCGTATCCATCGAGATTCATATTTCACTCACATTGTTTACGCAGGTAAAGTGCGTGGCACGTCTCCCGAGCACGGCGGAGGGCCGGAGAAATATATTAAGGTCCCTGCTCTACAGTCCTGCGCAAGACGAAGGCCACATTAAGTGGCCTTCTTTGCGTGCGGAACTCGCGATGA
>CABQMC010000103.1 GCA_902465115.1 uncultured Collinsella sp. | reverse complement strand
GGAACGCGTGGGGCTGCTTGCCGGCTTGGACGAGAGTGTGTTCGAGCGCACCTTTGAGCGCGTGACGTTTACCCCCGGCGCGCTGGAGCTTGTGCGCTCGGCGCACAGCAAGGGCTGGAAGGTCGGCGTGGTAAGCGGCGGCTTTCACGAGGTCGCCGATAAGATCGTGGCCGCCGCGGGCATCGACTTTTGCCTCGCTAACCGCCTGGAGGTCGTGGACGGCAAGCTCACCGGCAAGCTGGCGGCAGACATTGTAACCAAGGAGTCCAAGCTCATCCAGCTGCTGGACTGGGCAGTTGAGTGCGGTGTCGATATGGCCCACACGGTCGCTATTGGCGACGGGGCAAACGACATCCCCATGATTCAGGCCGCGGGCACGGGCATCGCGTTTTGCGCCAAGCCCAAGACGCGCGATGCCGCCCCGTTTGCCATCGACGAGCGCAACCTGATGCTCGCCATGGACATCATCCTGCGTGACTAGCCGATCCGTCTAACAATTGAATCAGTTTGTCCTATAGTTTCCGAACAATTTTGTCTTAGTGTTCGGAAACATACCCTTTGAGTGCTAGACTTTGCGCCGTCGAAGGGAACATATATGGATAAGCGAGATCTTGAGCAGTTGCTGAGCGATGTTGCCGGCGGAGCAGTCACCCCGGCCGTCGCCCTCACGCGCATCCAGACGGCTCCGACCGCCGATTTGGGTTTTGCACAGCTCGATCTTTCGCGCGGAGTGCGCCAGGGAGCCGGCGAGGTTGTCTACGGTGCCGGTAAAACCGCCGAGCAGATTGCCGCCATTATCGAAGCGCTGTGCGATGCCGGCCAGGAGCGCATCCTGGTCACGCGCCTGGATGCCGAAAAAGCCGCGCGCACCGCTGAGCTTCTCGGCAACGGCATCGACCTGGGATATGTTCCGGACGCACAGCTCGCCCTCGTGGGCGGCAAGCCCTCCCCTACCGGCAACGGACGCATCGTCGTCGCCTGCGCCGGTACGAGCGACCTGCCCGTCGCCGAGGAAGCCGCGTTGACGGCCGAATTCTATGGCAACGAGGTCGACCGCCTCTACGACGTAGGCGTCGCCGGCCTGCACCGCCTGCTCGCGCATGCCGAGGAACTTGCTCAGGCGCAGGTAGTCATCGCCATCGCCGGCATGGAGGGCGCGTTGGCGAGCGTTGTCGGTGGCCTGGTGAGCTGTCCGGTCATCGCCGTTCCCACCAGCGTGGGCTATGGCGCGAGCTTTGGCGGCGTGGCCGCACTGCTCGCCATGCTCAACTCCTGCGCCAGCGGCGTTTCGGTCGTCAATATCGACAACGGCTTTGGTGCCGCCTACCAGGCAAGTCTTATCAATCATCTGAGCGCCGGCACACCCCGCGCCCGTTAAGGAGCATTCCATGTCCAATCATCAGCGCACGCTTATCATCGACGGCACCTCGGGCATCAGCGGCGACATGACCGTCGCGGCCCTGCTCGACCTGGGCGCCAGCGAGGAACACCTACGCGAACAGCTCGCCACGCTTCCGGTCGGCGGCTTTGAGATTGCCGTTACGCGCGTAAACAAGCACGGCATCGACGCCTGCGATTTCGACGTCCAGCTTGCAGAGGAGCTCGAGAACCACGATCACGATATGGCCTGGCTCTACGGCAACGAAGCAGCTGCCGAGCATATGCACGAGCACCACCATCATGGCCATGGCGAGCACGAACACGAGCACTGCCACGAGCATGGCCATGAGGGCAACGGTCATGGCCATGAGGACCATCATCACGCCCATCACCATCACCACCGTTCTTTGGCGGACGTCACCGCCATCATCGATGGCTCGCAGCTAAGCGATGGTGCCAAGCGTCGTGCCCTCGCCATTTTTTCCGCACTCGCTGATGCCGAGGCAAAGGCTCACGGCAAAACGCCCGAAACCGTCATGTTCCACGAGGTGGGCGCCGTCGACTCCATCGTCGACGTCTGCTCTGTCGCCATCTGCCTCGATGACCTGGGTATTGAGGGCATCGTTGTCGAGTCGCTCTCCGAGGGCCACGGAACCATCCACTGTGCCCACGGCCTTATGCCCATTCCCGTCCCCGCTGTCGTCAACCTGTGCCAGGCGGGCAATATCGCCCTCATGCCTGCACCAGTCGCTGGCGAGCTCGTGACGCCCACGGGCGCCGCCATCGTCACCGCGCTGCGTACGTCCGACCAACTGCCCTCACGCTACCACATCGAAGCCGTCGGCTACGGCGCCGGCAAGCGCCCCTACGAGGGTTGCTCCGGCACGCTCCGCTGTCTGCTCGTTCACGCGGATGCATAGCCATGGATGCCCGCAAAGAAAAAAGCCGCGCCGCGATCGTCGCGGCGTTCTCCGAGCTGCTACGCGAAGAGGACTACGGCAAGATCACCGTCGGCGACATCATCGCGCGCGCCCACGTAGGCCGCGCGACATTCTACGGCCTCATTAAGAGCAAAGACGACCTACTGTCCGAGCTCGTGAGCGACATCTGCACCCACGCCCTCGACGACGATGGCACACCGCTCGACGACCCACTCGTGCAGGTCGAGCATATCCTCAACAACCTCTGGGAACGCCGTCAGGGCGTTCGAGCCCTCGTAGCCGGCGCCGGCTCCCGCGTCTTCGCCGACTGTCTCCGCAAGACCATCATGTCACGAGCAGCCGAAACCGTCCCCGCCGACCCCACAGGCCCCGCCGGCACCATGGACCGCAGCTTCTTACTACACCACATAGCCTCAAGCTTCGTAGCCACCGTCCAATGGTGGGCCTGGCACAACTTCCAAGCAGACAAAGCCGACGTAGCCAAAGACTACCTCTCAGCCATAAAACCCCTCTTCGGCTAAGTAAGAAGCTCACCCCAAAGCATCGCCCCAACCCAGGGCGCCACGCATCCCAAAGTATCACTCGCGCTTCAATGCCCCCCAACAGCAACAAGCCCCTCCCATCCAAATTCAGATATATGTTGGGTTGCTTATACGAACGCAACAAAGACCCCGCAGCTGGCCGCATGGGGTAACTTCCCAGCGCATTCCGCAGGACGCAAAAAGGCTCGCCGCACAAAGTGCGCAGCGAGCCTTTTTGCATGTCCGAGGACGCGCTGGGAAGTTACCCCATGCGGCCAGCGGACAACTATGTAGCCTCAGACTAGAACATGCCCAAGAAACCGTGCACAAACAGCGCGGCCAGAGCGGCACCGACAAACGGAGCGATGCCAGGAACAAGCAGGCCGTACTTCCAGTTGTTGTCAGCCTTGTTCTTAATCGGCAGCACCTGATAGGCCATGCGAGGACCAAGGTCACGGGCCTGGTTCATGGCGAAGCCAGTGATACCTCCCATGCCCATGCCAACAGCCCAAACGATCAGACCGACGCAGATAGCGAGCATCAGGACGTTCTCGCCAGCACGGTTAGCAGCAGCAAGGATGGCGCTGATGAACACAAAGGTGCAGATAGCCTCGCAGAAGAAATTACGGGCATAGTTCGTACCCTCGGTGGTGGGGTTGGTCGAGAAGATGTTGCGCTGAGCAATGGGATCGATGACACCATCGGAAGCCTTGAACTCATCGGCATACATCAACCATGCGATCACGGCACCCGCAAAGCCGCCGAGCATATCGGCAATCATGAAGGGGATGCAGCTGCTCCACGGCACCAGACCGACGATGCACTGGGCAAGCACCATAGCCGGGTTCATGCACACGGCGCCACCAAAGACAAACAGGCAGACCGAGATGCCAAAAGACCAAGTGGTGATGGCAAACATATGGCCGGAGCCCTGATACTTGGTACCCTTAAGCACGGTATCGCAGTGCACGCCCACGCCAAAGATGATCATGAGGGCCGTTGCGCCGAATTCGCAGAGGAGTTTGGTAAGCATAAAACCTTATCTTTCTTGTCGGTTATAAACGATTCGTTTAGGCCGCGTACTAGTGCTGTGCGACGACAACGCCCAGGCCATCGGGAATGACGGCCACCTTGGCATCGGCACCCTTCATCTCAAAGGCGAGCTTGAGCGCCCCATCGAGGGTGTTGACCGGCGTCATGTGCATATCCTTGATCATCTGGTGATCGCACAGGTCGGTGACCATGATCACAGGGTGATGCGCCAGGATGCGGGCAAAGATCTGGCTCGTCCACTGGTCGGGCAGGGTCTCGTCCTTAGGACGGTCGATGCAGGCGCGCTCAAACTCTGCCGGATCATTGTCGGCGATGTTGTGATAGAAGCCCTCGCCACCGTGACCGTCGGCACAACCGGCGACATCGATGATCACGCCGCCCTCGGGAAGCGTAGCCTCGGCAGAGCACATGCCCTTCACGGCCTGATAGATGTTCTGGTCGAGCGGGTAGCCGCCGTTGGTGGTAATGGCAATCTCGCACTCGACGGGCTCAACGCCGGCAAGGCTCTTCACGAACTCGCAGCCAGCCTCGTGCGCCTTGTGGATGTCGCCGGCAAAGGAGCCGATGACCTCGTGCTTGCCGTTGAGCACCACGTTGAGCACAAAGGCAAGGTGAGCCATCTCGGCAGCAGCAAACATGTCCTCGCTCACGTGGTTGTGGCACAGGTTGCCGGCACGCGAGTGGGAATCGTTCACAAACTGACCGTTGTGGTTGTACATGATGGTCTTGTAGCTGGCGATACCAGGCAGGACGGACTTGCGGCTACCAGAGAAACCGGCAAAGAAGTGCGGCTCAATAAAGCCCTCGGCAAGCAGCAGATCGCAATCGGCAGCAATCTTGTTGATGATGCACTCGCCGCCAGAAGGCAGGGTGCCGATCTTTTTCATCATGCTGTCATCGGTCGCGACGTGCATAACGATTTCCTCGTTGGCAACGATCTCCTCGCCGTACTTGTTGACGAGCTCCTCGTGCGTCGACGGACGATGCATACCCGTAGCAACCAGAATACGCACGCGAGCCTCGGGCGCAGCAGAATGGATGTGATGCAGCAGAATAGGCATCGTCACACGCGAGGGAACGGGACGCGTATGATCGGAGCTAATGATGACGATATCCTTCTTGCCAGCACAAAGCTCCTCGAGCGAAGGCGAGCCATAAGGATTGGCAAGCGACTCCTCTACCAGCTCTTCCTGCGATTTCGTGGTCTTAAACTCGTTTTGATGACCTTCCATCACACCCGCGAAGTTCTTATCCTCGAGCTCCAGATGCAACGTCTTGTGGTCAAACGGCAGTTCACATTCAAACAATGACGAGCGCCCTCTTCCTTTTCAACTGACACACTAGATAAACCGTTGGAAGGATACGCCGCTCACCGAAAAACACCACCGTCCACCGACTCATTAACACAACGTTCATATTTGCCCCATAACAAAACGGCCGCGATCCCAAACGGGACCGCAACCGCCTGTAAAAGACACAATAGACAGGATGACTTACGCAGCGCCGAGGCAAACATCTACCCCGAGATGTACGCACGTAAGCCATTTTGCATAAATGCGTTAATTAATTGCATAAAATGGTGCATGGATTTCAAACCGTACCAGGGTAGTACCCTCCGGAGCGTGCATTTTTGCGAGTATTCAGTATCGCGGGATAAGATTTTGGTGTCAAAAGTCTTTCAAAAGGTAGATAGTCCTCATGACTCGTCCCATCTGGATAGCATGCGGCGAGAAACCAGCCATATACGGGCATCGCCAAGGCCCAATTGTCGTGCAAAAGCATCAACAAAGGTAGCGAAAGCCGGCTATGGCCTTATGCATCAATCTTTGGCTGCTGAAAACTCCGTTTTTTGCACGTCGCCCCAAGCACCACCCTCAGCCAACGGCTGATCCGCCGAAGACCGGACATCGCAGGGCCCGCCATTAGTTTACTTTTAGGCACACTCCGCAGGACGCAAGAAGCCCTCGCCGCACTCCACGCTATGCGCGAAGCGCGCCTTTATTTCCCAGCAAGTAATCCACCGAAGACCGGACATCG
>CABQMC010000102.1 GCA_902465115.1 uncultured Collinsella sp. | reverse complement strand
CGGTGTAAACCCAGTTGTGCTTATCCTCGACAGCACCGGACTGGATACCAGTCAGGGTCTCGCGGAGCTTCTTCATCACAGGACCGATCTCGGTGTAGCCAGCCGGGAAAGTCACGGTCTCATCGGCACCATAGACCTTGTTGTCGATCTCGCCCACCGGGGAGATGACGGCAGCGGTGCCGCACAGGCCGCACTCCACAAAGGTGCCGGCCTTGACCTCGGCCCACTCGACGGGACGCTGGTCAACGGTCATGCCCAGGTCCTGAGCGACCTGAACGAGCGAGCGACGGGTGATGGAGGGCAGGATGGAGTCGGTGTGCGACTGAGGAACGACGAGGGTGCCGTCCTCTTTCACGAACAGAACGTTCGCGCCGCCAGTCTCCTCGACATAGGTGCGGGACTCGGAGTCGAGATACAGGTTCTCGGCATAGCCCTCGCGGTGAGCCTCCATCGTGGGCTTAAGGGACATGGCGTAGTTGAGGCCGGCCTTGATGTTGCCGGTGCCGTGCGGTGCGGCACGGTCATACTCGGAAACGCGCAGCTTGACGGGCTTGAGGCCACCCTTAAAGTACGGACCGACCGGGGTCACGAGAATACGAAACGTGTACTCAGGAGCGGGAGCCACGCCGATCACGTCACCGGAGCCGATCATAAACGGACGCACGTACAGGGTCGCGCCGGAGCCAAAGGGCGGAACCCAGGCGGCGTTGGCAGAAACGACCTGCTTGACGGCCTCGACGAACTTGTCCTTGGGGAACGGAGGCATCTCGAGGCGCTGGGCGGAGTTGTACATACGCTCGGCGTTCATGTCGGGACGGAAGCAGACGATGCTGCCGTCCTCGGCGGTGTAGGCTTTCAGGCCCTCAAAGACCTCCTGACAGTAATGGAAGATGCCACCGCACTCGGAGACGTGCAGGGTGTGGTCGGTAGTCAGGCCGCCCTCGTCCCACTCGCCGTCCTTCCAATGGGCCTCGTAGCTGTAATCGGTCTTCATGTAGCCAAAGCCGAGGCTACCCCAATCGATATCCTTCTTCTCGACAGCCATATGTCGCTCCTTACATACACAGTTGCATACTCGCGAACTCGCACGCAAGGACCGAGGCCGACCGCGTCGCAACGTCGCACGCCCGGAGCGTAGAGCCGGACGGGACACGCGGGCAACACTAAAGCCCATGGCACGTCGATTCGCATGCACGAGATTGTACTCCCCGCACGCGTCTGATAAAACGCTTTTCTTTAACTAAGTAAAGTATTTTCATTTGCTTCGGAATTCACCAGGGTAAACAGGCATCCTCCAAGCCGCGGCGTCCACTCGCCCCATGCGCCCCGCGACCGCCCTATCGATATACTCTAAAGTCGAGACGATGATTGGAGCCCCCTTGGCAACTCAGAACAAACGCGAACACTTGACGGAAGACCTGCTCAAGCGGCTATTGGCCAGTTCGAGCATCGACGCCTACCTTGACGAAGGCGAAACCGTCGACCAAACGCTTCCCTCGTACTTGCGCTGCCTCATCGACGAGCGCCGCATCAAGCGCTCGGACGTCGCACGCAACTCTGGCCTTAACCCAACCGTTGTATACGACATCTTTGCCGGCAAAAGCCGCCCCGGCCGCGACCACGCCATCATGTTGGCACTCGGCATCGGCTGCACACTTCGAGAGACGCAGCGCCTTCTGAGACTCGACAGCGTCGCTGAACTTTGGTGCAAAGATCGCCGCGACGCCATCGTCATCTGGTGCATCGAACGCGGCATGAGTCGCGCTTGCACCGATGACGAACTCTACCGTTTGGGCGAGAAAACGCTTTTGGGGACCAACCCACTCAAATAATAAACGCCCACGTCTGTGCGAGCCCCGTAACGCTATCCTCTCCATACGCGATTCAGTTGCCAACTGAACAAACAGAACAATCGTTGTCATATCATTCTTGGGGCATTTGCCCAGCTACCATGAAGGGAGGACGGCTTGAACGACAACCAACTCATGCATGCCATGAGTCTTGACGACACCTATCGCGTCGAGCAGGTACTCGCACGCGGCGAAGACGGCATTACCGAACTCGTCACGATTGACGGAGCCGGTCCCTTCGTGCGAAAGAAGATTCGGCAGGAGCTTGCCCGCCGCAATGTATGGTCGGCACTCACAGAATGCAGTTCGCCCCGCCTTCCCCGCGTCGAGGCGACCTACGAACTACCCGAGCACTTTGTTGTCGTCTACGACTTTGTGCCGGGTCGATCGCTTTCCAAAGTTATCGAAACCGATGGGCCGTTGACGCCGAAAGAGGCAACATCGCTTGCCATCGAGCTTTGCGAGGCGGCCGAGGAGCTCCACAGACACGGTATCGTCCACCGTGACATTTCCCCCAACAATATCGTGGTTGCCGCAGACGGCGCACACCTCATCGACCTTGGTATTGCCCGCATGCGCGTCGAAGGTGCAAGCAAGGACACGACCTCCCTCGGAACTTGGGGGTTCGCCTCGCCCGAACAATACGGCTTTGCCCAGACCGATGCGCGAAGTGATGTCTACTCCATCGGACGCGTTCTTGGCTTTGCGCTTACGGGCGTCCGGCCCGACGACGAGGCTTACGAGCAAGCGCTTAAGTCGATTCTTGAACATGCACCCGCGACGCTCGTCCATGCCATCGCGCGCGCCTGCTCGTTTGAGCCAAGCGCACGATTCCAGTCTGCGGCCGAGATGGCAGAAGTGCTCGCCGGCTCGTCCCAGCCAAAAGACGATGGGACATCTTTTGGCGCAAACCAGCAAGCCGACAAGGTCAAAGCGGCAACTAGGACGCACGCGCAGAAGCACCAACAGGAGAAAACCGGAGCTCAGGCCATCGGCAGCCTCCTGCTAAAGCTGATACTCATCGCCGTAGTGCTCGCCAGCTTGCTAGCTGGCGGCGCGATTGCCATTTCGTCCTTTCACGCCGTTCGGGAAACGGGAAACGACCGCGCGTCTTCGTCGCAGGCCGGCCAGTCCGGCGGCGCTTCCACCCCCGAAAAGCCAACTTCACCAAGCGATGCCAGCCATTTGTCCGCCGAGCTCTCAATCGTGGAGTCCGGCTGGTCGGTCGATGCGCACGGATATGTCCACTTTGGCATTGGCCTAAAAAACTCCGACGGCCCTGCCGCTATCGCATTTCCCACCATTAAGATCTACGGATACGACGCGAATGACAACCTGATCTTTACGGATGAGAAAACCTACAGCGCCATCGAGCCCGGCCAGACCGTCTATTTTGGCGATCAGACGGGAAACGGCACCGCTCCCGCACGCGTTGAGTTCGAAACCGTCACACCCAACGGCGTTGCACTTGCCACCGCCACCGAAGCACCAGTGTATGAAATTTTCGATAGCACCGAATCCGCTGGGGCAGACGGCATGCAGTCATTCTTGGCAAAGCTCAAACTCCAAAGTGCTCAGAGCGATTTTGATAAGACCCAAGTGTTCCTATCGGCTATCCTGCGCGATAAGCAGGGCAACATCGTTGCCGGCTATAACAATTTTTGCGACTGCCCCGCCGTCGGCTCGACGGTCCCTGTTTCGATCGACGTCAACAATCCGCCCACGCACGCAAGCTGCGATATTTACGCAGCCCAGTGGTAGGGTCCGGAGCGCCGTTCGCCGACATCATCTCCGATTTAGTTGGCAACTGAGGAATCACAGCTCTCGTAGCCACACAATAAAATGACCAGCGCTGCCAAATGATCGCCAAAAGCGGAACAGGGTCTCAAGGCGCCCCAACGCCCTAAACCCTTTCGATTCTTCCGAGTCGTTTCCCTTCTTAAGCGTGAGTTATATCCGACGAGCTGGCGAACGCGACCATACGATTTTCATGGAAGGCAGATATGGCTTTTTGCCCAAAATGCGGAAATGAGTTACGCCCCGGCCTGCATTTTTGTCCCAAATGCGGTTCAGAGATAGATATCGTCAGGTACACTCCAGAAACCCGCCGAACCGACCCCATCGAGCCCGTCCCCGACAACACTCCCTCTGGTGAGGCAAGCAATATCCCTCCGATTCCCCATAATTCTACGAACAATGCCGCCGCAGACGAGCTGTCTGACAGCCTAGCAACGGCCGCAGACGCGCTTGGCGGCCTAGCAGCAAAGGCCGGAGCCATCGCGGCCGGCGCCGTGGGCGAACTCGCTAGCCGCGCAAAAGACGCCCTTGATGACGCAACAGCAAGCGCCGCTGGCAAACAGGAAGCGAACTCTACGGCGAATGATTCTCCGTCCGAATATCGGGATGCCGCCGGGCTCGATGAAGCCTTTGAGGTGCAGCCATCAAAAACAACCCACAGCAAAGGCACCTCAAATGTTTTTGATTCCATCGCCCGCAAATCCTCGGCCTCGATATCACAAGCTCAAAAAAAACTCAGGGCAAACCATGCGCCTCAACACCCTTGGCGAATCCTTGGAGTAGCCGGTATCGGCATAGCAATAGTTGTCATCGTTACAGTTGTAGCGATCGTGCTCGGTGCAAATGGCTCAAAGAAAACCAGCGAGCCCGTTCAAGATGCCCCAAGCTATCCAGTCCATCTTTCCGTAGATTGCAGCGAGAATCTCCTCTTCTCTCGCTACGACCTTGCCATCTACGTTGATTCAGAAAAAGTCGGGACCCTCGACCACGGAGCCGAAGATTCATGGGACCTCACGCTCGACAAGGGGCAGCACACGCTTAGGGTCCAGAAAGCGGACGACTCAAGCGTCGACGGAAGGAAAACATTCAAGGTCGATCAGAACGAAAAAGTCAGCTGCACCGTATATCCAAAACATGACCAGATTGAAATCAGCCTAAAAGTAAAGGCCTCAACCGATAGCGACGACAGTACGGAGGCCCCATCACAGGCAAACGAAAAGAAGAAAGAGAAAAAGAAAACGAACAGTGAGCCGACCCAAAAGAAGGAGACCGAAGAAGCAGAAACGGAGGATACTGACTCTCCCAAGCAAAATGCCGAAGCCGCACAGCCCGCTTCCGAACAAGATACCGTCCTGACAACGGCCAATTGCCCCGATCTTGCGACGTTGCTCTCCTCCAGCGACATGGACGCGAGCTGGTTTGTGTCCAAGTACGCGGGCAAGACGATTGAGTTTGACGGCAATATCGCCTACCTCGCCCCGCACGCCAACTACACCACGCGCTGGGATGTTTTGATCAACGCCGGCGACTATGACCCCAACCATGCTCAAGGTCCCGAAATGCAGTACGAAAACGTCAATACCTTTGACATGGGATTTGACGACAGTCTCGATGAAATCCGCACCGGCACAAACGTACACATCAAGGCAATAGTTAAGGATTACAACGCATCGACGTGTCTGCTTCACCTGAATCCCGTCTCGATGTCGGCACGTTAAGGAGTTGATAATGGCCTACTGTCCAAACTGCGGGACAAAGCTCGTTGATGGCGATATCTTTTGCGGAAACTGCGGAAAGCGCATCGAAGCAGCCGCGGCACCTTGTGAACCCATTTTCTCGCAAGCGCCCACCGAGGAGAGAGAGTCCCCTACAAAAGAAACGAAACCAAAATCCGGTATTACGCGCTGCCCCGCTTGCGGTGAGATTGTCGACAAGAATGCGGTCATCTGCCCCTCATGTGGCTTCGGAATCCGCGATGTGGCAGACGGCTCGATTGCACTGCTTTCGCAAAAGCTCGACCTAATCGAGAGCAAGCGGCCTCAAAAACGCAAGAAGGACGAAAACGACACCATCTCGGCAACCGATGAACGGAAGATCAGCCTGATTCGGAGCTGGCCCATTCCCAACAGCAAGGATGACCTTATTGAGTTCGCCGCCATGGCAAGTGGCAACTGTATCGCTTCCCCAAAACTGGGAAACGACCGCATCGCCGCAGAAGATGCACTTGCCGATGCATGGCGCTCCAAATTTGATCAGGCATACGCGAAAGCGGAGCATCTCTTTGG
>CABQMC010000101.1 GCA_902465115.1 uncultured Collinsella sp. | reverse complement strand
CTTTACCGATACCGCAACCCTTGCCAACTGGTACTACGGTCACAAGGTGACGGTCGCGATCGCCAACACGCAGGAAAAGACCGCCAACGGCAACCCGCTTATGGCGCGCGTTAGCCAGACAGATTGGACGGACAAGACGATCGACGCCACGCTCGCCGACCCCACGGCGCAAGCGACCGTGTTTTCCCTTGCCGGCGAGGTGACCGAAAAGGTTAGCTACGACGATCTTTCGGGCACGGTGCATGTTGGCGACAAGGTGGGCAGCGTTACGCTCAAGCAGAACGGCACCAAGATCGCCGTCATGGACCTGGTCGCCGACGAGGAAGGCTCGGGGCCCAATCCCATCGAGTGGCTGCTCGTGAAGCTCGATCGCTTAGGCCGCCGCATCGACAACCGCCCGCTCACGGCAGAGAGCGAGACCGTAGCCAAGGCGCCCGAGGTGTAGGGCTGAGGGAACATTACATTTGCGATTGGAGAGGCGTCCAACGGGGCGCCTCTTTTTTAATACCTCTTAAACGGAATGCGTCAGAATCACCAAAGCGACATTGCTAGCCGTTTACCTTCGCTATGTCTTTTCGGACCTTGAAAACGGGTCGCCGGGCATGCTAGTAAATCCTTTCGACCTCCTTGGTCAAGGCCCTGAACAGATCCCCGGCTGAGGGGTCTGCCCCAGGACACAGCGATTGCCAGGCACCCGTTTCTCCGATGGTGCCCGCACTCGTCATAACAAGATCGTCGCTCCGCCTGCGAATGGAGACACTAACGGAGCTGCCATTATGGAACCCATGGATATCGACTTTATTTATGCGCCCATCAGCTAGATAGCTGATCATGACATTGATGCTGTCACCATACTCCGGCAATTCGAAGCCGTGGGAATCCATCAATAGCTTCACGTCCTGATGGTAAATGCGGGCCTCGACGACATTCTTGGGCATTTTCCCCGTCTTTGTTGGAGAGCAAAAGCTGATGCTTGGCTCCTCTTCGCTCATGCCTCGGCCAAACCTAAGCATGCACGGGCATACCGACTCAATGGTTCGCAAGGCGTCCGCCGCGACCTTTTCCTCGGTAAACATCTCCACATCGATGCCGTTTTCTTCCATATAGGCACGGTTTTTACGTTGAAGCTCTAGCCGAGCCGCAGCCTCCCCATCTCCACGCTGTTCCCAATTTCCGGAGTCGGCGACATTTCGATCGAATGTAGAATCAACGGAACATGGCGCTTGCTGTTGAGTCGGATCACTGTCGCCGAGACGCCTTAGCTCGGAGCGTCTCATCAGTAGTGTCACGATATCAAACAGCCAACCAAATCCAAAAAGGCCAAAGGTAAAGAGATATAGAAAGAAGCTACCCCACATCCGTGCATACGCCCTATGAGCGCCCGACCACCCAAGAAGGAAGCATAGCAAAAGCGCCTTGTTTGCCCTGTCAACCGACGTAATCTCTCGAGTGAGAGATTTCTGTTCAGGCTTCGCCAAAGGTGTAACTTCATGCGATGAAACAGTAATTGAGGACGTCCTTGACGCCGAGCTCCGAGCGCCTGATTTAGCAACGGCGCGAGCGACATCCCCAACTCCGACGGTCGTTCTGCTGTATACGGCATTGTAAGCAGCCTTCTTCGGATTTTTGATCCACCCCATGCCCCTCTTACCATAGCCGGGGATTATCGCCCGCTTTACCGCGCGCTTCGCTCTGCCGGTCGTTCTTGCCTTGAGTGATGTCTTTAGATTCGGCTTACGCAGCCCGACCTTTACCATATTTCTACTCCATCCCCTCGGAACCCCACACCGGGGTGCACGAGCATGCCTGGGTCTCCCCGTTTTCAAGCGCCCCGTGTTTGCCTAATGTTCACGCCCTTTCGGACTCTAATCCCCAGCCGCCATTCTTGATAATAAAAAAGGGCCCCAAATGGGACCCTTCTTCAAAGTCATACTGGCGGAGAGCTGGGGATTCGAACCCCAGATGCCCTTTTGGGGCATACTCGCTTAGCAGGCGAGCACCTTCGGCCTCTCGGTCAGCTCTCCGTAACAGCCGTTCTATAGTAACCAAACAGCCGAAGTTGGGCAAGGGGAATTATGAGGCGTTTCCTCTTTTACCTCTCTTTTACCAGTAAACGTCTCAGTCAATCATCTCAACCTGTAACATCTGCAGGCCGTAATCCCCTCCAGATGTTACAGATTGAGACAAAGATACAAGGACGGCCCCAGCGACAGCGCGGACAGCCCATTCTTTATTAGTCCTCTCGAACGGTCTCCAACAGATAATCGCGCATGTACGGAATTGCAAACGAAACGCAGCCATAGCCCGCGGGCTCAATCAACCCCGCATCGATCAGACGCTTGCGATATGACCCAACTTTGTTCGCCGACAAACCCATCTTCTTGGCGATATCGCCGTTGGCGATATCGACGCCCTCGCATTGAGCCATCGCCGCGAGATACTGAAACTGCCGTTCCGACACCCTGCGCAGCGCTGGGGCAATCACCATAGCATTAAAGCTATCAAGAGCCGCCTGGATACCCTTACGAGCCGCCTCTTCGCTCACGCTCTCCGCCCCACTGCGCGCAGCAACCTGCCAAGCGTAATATCCGACCAGCTGGACCATAAAGGGATAGCCTGCCGAAGCTTTTGTTAATAGCACAGCGGCACCTTTGTCGAGCTCCTTGCCCGCTCGTCTCATCGTATCCTCAAACGATCCGCCAACTTCAAAATCGGAAAGCCGAGTAAGTTCAACATGTTTGGCTCGCTGAAGGAACGTCAACGTATCATCCACCACCACGCCATCTACCGATGTCGGCAGCCCGGCGAAAGCGAAAGCGACATTCGCTCCTTGGCGGATCAAGAGCTGCATCTCATTGCCTAGCTCGCGCATTTCCTCAGTTGAGGCATCCTGGATCTCGTCGAGCGTAATGAGCAGACCACCGCGCTTCGCAGCATCGTACATCGCCTCGCCCAGATGAGAGGCCGACTTCGACATCTCCATGGAGCCAAGGCTGACCCCTAAAATCGATGGGGAAATCGAGATTGATTCAAGACGAACGTTTCGCTGCAGAGCCTCGAGGATTCTATTGCAAAAACCAGCATTGGAGGCAACGTCAACGACCTCGAATCCTTTTTTGCGTGCAAGGTCACCCAATGCATTAAGGAGCACCGTTTTACCTGTGCCTCGGACGCCCGAGATGCGCATGAGTCGATCGGGGGCACCAGGACCATTCTCAAGAGCCTCGGCAAAGTCATCCAAAACAGTGTCCCGTCCGATAAGCTCAGGCGGATTCATGCCCGCCGTTGGCTTAAAGGGGTTAACAGCTTTCGTCATTCTGCCCTCCTCTGCTAGTTTTAACAACTTTAACAAAGTTTAGCAACTTTAGCAGAGTTTAACAGTTTTAGCAGGCTCGGCGGCTTTATGCCTTACCGATCCTGCCGGGTCCTCCCGCCCGCGCCGATACAAATAGCGCGGTGCGGCCCCTCTATATTGCCCCTACCCCAGCGAGCGGTTGAGGGAGCCGAGCTCGTCGTTGCCCATGGTGCGCCACATTTGGAAGATGCAACCGCGTGCCAGGAAAAAGAAGCCGTTGTCGACCAGTTGCACAGCGGCATCTGCCAGCTGATTCGTCACGGCGGACACTGGCGGCAGCTCGAGTCCAGCCTTGCGGATGGTCTCGACCGCTTCCTCGAACGTCGGAGGCTCGCTGACGCCCATCTCGTTCATAAGGCCCTGCATTTCTTCCAGCGCGCTACTGCCCGACTCCTCGCCGCGCGGCACCAGACGGTAACAAGCCAGCGCCAGGTCGAGCTGATCGCAATTCCAATAGGCAAACGCCAAGCGATAGAACAGGTAGCCGATTGCAGAACGATCGCTGGCAATACGTAGGCCGTGGCGCGCCACCTCGATAATCTCGTCAAAGCGCTCCAGACGCGCAAGCACGTTGATGAGCGCAAAGTGCGATTGCATGGACGAGCGCGCCAGATCGTAAAGATGGCGCACCTCGGGCAGCGCTCGTTCAAAGTCCTCTTGCTCGGCGTAAAAGCTGCAGATCTCGTGCTGGGCAAAGTACAGCGCATCGGGCGCACGAAGGATTCGCACAGAGCGGTCTTCTTCCAACACCGGTAGCACCATGCGCACCAGCTGGTTATCGCAAAACTGCGTTTGAACCGGACCTGTCGCCAAAAGCTCGGCGACGGCGCACTTAGCCTCCAACTCCTCGACAAGACGAGAAAAGCCTTCAAAAGCACCTGTACGGTCGACTTTTGCCTGCTCGCGCAATTCAACAACACGGGCCACGTATGGGTCGTCGTCCTCTTCCATGACCTCCAACTCGTCAGCCGTATCGGCAAGCAGCAGATCGCGCAGCGCCGGCGGCAGCGTGCGATGGTCATCACGCGGACGAGCATGAACCTCCGCAGGCTCAATCGTCTCCGGAGCGATTGACTCATACGCCTCAAGTACACGCTTGCACGGCATATCGTCCATGTCCATGCTCTCAAGATCCTTGGCGACAGGCACGCAATCGGCCAGATAGGCCGCACGCCCAAAGAAATACGTTGCAACAACGCGCTCGCCCTGCTCACTGTCGGGAGCAGCAATCTGCACATAGCAGCGTGTGATGCAGGTGCCCGCGGCAAAACACGCTGCCGCAAGCGTGAGTGCCACGCGCGCATCGTGCTCCGCGGCCCAGATCGCGCGCGTGTCCTCGTCCAGCTCGCGCCAGGCGTCATCTTGAGCATCGTATTCGCGCTGCGGCATAGCATCGACAACCGTGCGGCCAAATCGCACCAACATGATGCCCTCGGCGACGTTCGCTCGATAGGTGTAGTCGAGCCGCGTGACCACGTTGAGCGCCTCTACGATACGTGCAAAACGGGTGCGAACGTCCCACTCGCCACCCGGCTGGCACGCAACCGTCCCCGGCTTGGCCCACGGGTTGTCATTCGACAGCGTTTCGAGCAAGCGAGGAACGTCGTCTGTCGTCTTGCTGATATGCCATAGGTCAAAGAGCGAGCAGCCCTCAAAGCTTGGCGACGAGGCAACGGGGCCCAACCCTGCCCCAATACGCTCAAGGATGCCCGATAGGCGGTTCAGGCGGCACTCGATGGCAAGCAGGGCATCGATCTCGTCCTGGTCCAGCAGGCTACGGTCAAAATTGAGATAGAAGAGTCTCGAGCGATCGATGCGCGCCAGGCTCATTTCAGTTTTGGCCGCGATGGTGCGCAGGCGAGGCAGATCAACTTCGCCCATCAAAGCGGCGGCATAGCGCTCAATGCCACTTGGATTATCTGTATGGTCAATGCGGTAGAGCAATGTTTCGATTGCATCGGGCAGCGGTGTGGAATCAAAACCCAGCAGCACCTCAACCGGCTCAGAGAGTTTTACAAGTTTGATCTTGTCGACGGCATTTTTCATGCCCTCGTCGAGGCCGTCACCGTCTACCGTGCCTGAGACAGCGTTTTCAGAATCGGCGAATATCACGTAACGCAAGAACATCGAGGCCATGAACTCGCCGTAAGGAAGGGCGCGGGTCGAATTCCATGTCTCGTGGTCGGACTGCTCGCGCATGGGGCCTTCGGGAGAGCCGGCAGTTTGCGCACACGCGCGCATTGCACCGTTGGCTTCCCTTACCATAATCTCACCAATACTGGAATCCGACTCGTCAAGGACCAGTTCCATGTCGGGATCGTTGGGCAGCGGAGCCTCGCTGACGGGGCGGTCCACCTTGTACACCTCACCCGAAACGCTTACGTAGCCCAAAAGCGACACATGACTTTTGCCAACGAACTCGACGACATAACAAGATTCATGCTGATCCTCGCCAAAGAGTTTCCAGACCACGCCATATGAGCGTCCCGCAGGCTGCTCGGGCATCGCCGGAAAGCGCTTCTTAGGATCGAGAAACCTGAGCTTGTATGTCGGACGCTCTGCCACGAAGTATCACCCTGATCGGTCGTCGAGAGAAGGAGCGG
>CABQMC010000100.1 GCA_902465115.1 uncultured Collinsella sp. | reverse complement strand
CTCAGCCACGCGAGCTCCTTGCGCGCCATGTTGCGACGGCGCTCCTCGGTAACGGCGGCCATGCGGTCGCGCTCCACGCGCTGCAGGATGTAGGCCGAGTAGCCGCCCTCGAAGGGATCGACCTGGCCGTCGTGGACCTCCCACATGCTGGTGCAGACCTCGTCCAAGAACCAGCGGTCGTGCGTGACCACGAGCATGGCACCCTGGCCGCGCTGCCAGCGGGCCTTTAAGTGACGCGCGAGCCAGTTGATGGTGCGCATATCCAGGTGGTTGGTGGGCTCGTCGAGCACGAGCACCTCGTAATCGCCGATCAGCAAGCGCGCGAGGTCCACGCGACGGCGCTGACCGCCCGAAAGCTCGCCCACCGTGCCCTCCCAGGGCACATCGCTGATGAGGCCGGCGAGGATCTGGCGCGTGCGGGGGCTCGACGCCCACTCGTACTCGGGGGCGTCGCCCACAACGGCATGATGCACGGTATCAGTATCGACCAGGTTGTCCTTTTGGCCGAGCAGACCGATCGTCGTGTCGCGGCGGTGCGTCACGCGTCCGTCATCGGGCTCCAGCGTGCCGGCAAGCACGCTCAGCAGCGTCGACTTGCCGTCGCCGTTTTTACCGACAATACCAATGCGGTCGCCCTCGCCCACGCCGAGCGTCACGCTATCGAAAATATGCTTAGTGGGAAACTCTAGGCTGATGGAATCGCATCCCAAAAGAATCGCCATATGCCCTGCTCCTTCGTAGAAATTCAACGTTGTCCATGATAGCAGCGAGCCCCACCCCAAACCACCACGAAGGCGCCTGTCCCCTTTGTGGCGGTCGTTTCGGTCGCAGAGCAAAAAGGCGGTCCATCTCCCGCAAGAGATGACCCGCCTCTCCAATCAGTCCCGTGGCGACCGTGGCCACCGCGGGCCTCAAGCATGTCCCGGACTAGGAGAACATGCCGGTGAGGTAATCGTTCAGCCGCTGATCCTTGGGCCGTTGGAAAATCTCGTCAGTCTCGTCGTACTCGACCATATCGCCCATGTAGAAGAACGCCGTGCGGTTGGACACGCGCGACGCCTGCTCCATGTTGTGCGTCACGATGACGATGGCGCGCTCGGCCACAATCGACGACATAAGGTCCTCGATCGCCAACGTCGAGATGGGGTCGAGCGCCGAGCAGGGCTCGTCGAACAAAATCACGTCGGGGTTGAGCGCCAGCGTGCGCGCAATGCACAGACGCTGCTGCTGGCCGCCCGAAAGCGCGTAGGCGCTCTTGTCGAGCTTGTCCTTGACCTCGTCCCACAGCGCCGCGCCGCGCAAGCTTTCCTCGACCATGCGGTCGAGCTGGTCGCGGTCGGTGATGCCGTGGCGCTTAGGCGCAAACGTGATGTTGTCGCGAATGGACTTGCGGAAAGGGTTGGGCTGCTGGAACACCATGCCAATGGAGCGACGCAGCTCGTACGTGTTCTCGATCCTGGTGTTCACGTTACGCCCACGGTAGTTGATCTCGCCCTCCACGCGGCAGCCGCGAATCTCGCGATTCATAAGATTGAGGCTACGCAAGAAGGTCGACTTACCGCAGCCCGAAGGCCCGATGAGCGCCGTAATCTCGCCCTTGTGAAAGTCGAGCGACGTATTGTGCAGCGCATGGTGGTCGCCATAGTACACGTTGACGTCCTTGGTGGAGAGCACGACCTCGTCGCTCACGGCCTTGCCGCTCACGCGCACGCGCTTCTCGCTCTCCCCCACGCTCGACAGGAAGTCCTGGATGTCGGACGATGCCGCTTCGGTTGCGGGCGTTACATTCATCTCGCTCATTCGGCCGTCATCTTCCTCGCCAGTTGCTTGCCCACAATGCGGGCGATTACGTTAAACAGCAGCACGCAAATCATCAGCAGTGCAGCGGTGCCCCAGACGATCTGCTGGGCCTCGGGACTGCCCTCGCCGTAAATCTTGTAGATGTGCACGGCGAGCGACTCGCCGGGGCGGAACACGTTCCAGGCGCAGGTGGGACTCAACAGGTTAAAGCTCAAGAAGTTCAGGCGAACCGGCGAGCTCATGCCCGAGGTAAAGAGCAGCGCCGCGGCCTCGCCAAAGACGCGGCCGGCCGAAAGCACGATGCCAGTCACGATGGCGGGCATGGCCTCGGGGATCAGGATGTGCAGCGTGGCCTCCCAGCGGGTGAGGCCCATGGCCAGGCACGCATCGCGCTGGGCCTGCGGCACGTCCTCGAGCGCCTGCTGGATCACGCGCACCAGGATGGGGATATTGAACATGGTGAGCGCGACAGCGCCGGAGATGATGGAGTACTTCCAGCCCAGCTGCACCGAGAACACCAGAAAGCCGAACATGCCGACGACGATGGAAGGCAGCGAGGACAAGGTCTCGATAGCGGTGGAGGCGATGTCGCGGATGGGTCCGTTCGGCGCGTACTCAACCAGGAAGACCGCGCCGCCCAGGCTGATGGGCACCGAGATGACTAGAGTGATCAGCAGCAGGTAGAACGAGTCGAACAGTTGGTAGAGCACGCCGCCCTGAGTTCCGTTGGCGCGCGCGGGCTCCGTGAGGAAGCCCGGCTGGAACAACGTCGAGATCCCCTCGAACATGATATAGGCCACCATGGAGATGACGATGAGCATGACGATGGCGGCGATCGCCGCCATCACGCCCGTGGCGATGCGGTCCTGCTTTTGGACACGCCTGAGCCTCGCCTCGTCGATATGGATGCGCGTGCTAGCCACGAGCCTTCGCCCCCTTGCGGCCGATAAGGTGGATGATCAGGATGAAGATGAGGCTCATGCCCATCAGCAGCAGACCGAGCGCCCACAGGACATCGTCCTGGGCCGTGCCCTCGGCATAGACCGCCATGGACGTGGTGAGCGTGGTGGTGATGGTGGACGCCGGCGACAGCAGCGACGTCGGCATGGCCTCGATGCCGCCGATGACCATGCGCACGGCGAGCGTCTCGCCAAAGGCACGCGTCATGCCAAGGATGACTGCGGTCATGAGCGATGGCATGGCGGACTTGAGCACCACGTGCCAGATGGTCTGCCAGCGGGTGTAGCCCAGCGCGAGCGAGCCCTGACGGTAGCTATCGGGCACAGCGCGCAGGCCATCGACCGAAAGCGTGGTCATGGTCGGCAGGATCATGACGGCCAGCACGATGGCGCCGGGCAAGATGCCTAGGCCCGTGCTCACGTGGAAAACGCTCTTCATAAGACCGACGACCACGTGAAAGCCGATCAGGCCAAAGACGACCGAGGGAATGCCGGTCAAAAGCTCAATAAGCGGCTGAAAGACCTTGGAGCCAACTTTGGGTTGGATCTCGACCGCAAAGATGGCAGAGCCGATGGCGATGGGCAGCGCGATGAGCGTGGAGAGTACCATGACCGCAAACGAGGTGACGATCAGGGGCAGGGCGCCGGTATAGGGCAGGCCGCTTTCGGCTGTGTTGGCCAGGTCCCACTTGGTGCCGGTGAAAAACTCGACGACCGAGACGCCGTCCTTGACAAAAGCCGAGAGGCCCTTTTGGGCGACCATAAAGATGAGCGCGGCAACAACAAGCGTCACGAGCGCTACGCACGCGCCCGTGACGCCCAGGCCCACGTTCTCAAGGTCGCGCTTTGGCAGCTGTTTTGCCATTGCAAACCTTTCCGGGGCGATTACTTATTTAGCGGAGACCTTGCCGCTGGCGTCCTTGACGACCTTCATGGCAGAGGCGGGGATAAAGCCCTGCTCCTCGACGAGCTTGCCCTGGACGTCGTCGGAAAGCATGAACTCCAGGAAGGCCTTGGTGGCCCCGTCGGCGTCCTTTGCGCAGTACATGTGCTCGGTCGCCCAGATCTTGAAGGAGTCGTCGGTGACGTTCTTGCTCTTGGGCTCGACGCCCTCGACCTTGATGGCGTTGAACTTGGAGTCATCGAAGTGCGAGAAGTCGAGGTAGGAGATGGCGTTGTCGGTACTGCCCATCTGAGTCTGGACATCGCCGGACTTGTCGAGCTCGGCGTCGCCCTTAAAGTCGACGGCCTCGTCGCCAAAAACGGCGGCCTCGAAGGTGGCGCGGGTACCGGAGCCGGCCTTGCGGTTGAGGACGACGATCTTGGCGTCGTCGCCGCCGACCTCCTTCCAGTTGGTGATCTGGCCGGAGAAGATGCCCTTGAGCTGCTCGAGAGACAGGTCGTCGACCTTCACATTCTTGGAGACGACGGGGCCCATGCCCACGACGGCGACCTCGTGGTCGACGAGGTTCTTGACCTGGTCGGCCTCGAGCTTGGTCTCGGCGAAGACGTCGGAGTTGCCGATGGTGACGGTGCCGGCGGCGACAGCGGTCAGACCCTTGCCCGAACCGTTGCCCGAGCCGGAAACGGAGACGTCCGGGTTGGCATCCATGAACTTCTCGGCAGCAGCCTCGACGAGAGCCTGGAACGAGGAGGCGCCGTCGTAGGTCACCTCGCCGGAGACAGACTCGGCAGCGGCAGTGACGCTGTCCTTGTCGGCGGCGTTGGAAGCGCCTGAGCCGCCGCAGCCAACGAGACCGAGACCGACGATGCTGGCAAGACCACCAGCAAGGCCGAGGAACTGACGACGAGAATAAGCCTGATCGAGCATGATCTTCCTTTCATACATGCGACTCGCGAGCACCCCGCCCGCTTTGCTGTTTGGAAAGATACGGCCCCGACCGGGCAGCGCCCGCGCCAACTGCGGTTTCTTACGGGCATCTGATAGACCCTTACCGCAAGCGCGGCTCGGCTTTACAAACGAATAACAAATTCACCACCAAGCATGATCCGCCTTTTACACCAATAAAAACAAAGTTGCGGTGAAATAGTTCCTGTTTGGCCATCAAATGGCCCATTCTAGGAACTATTCCACCGCAACTTAGATTGGGAAACCGCGTAACCTTAAAGTTCGAGTTCGTTGAGGCGCAGGATTGCCACGATATAAATCTTGAGCGCTTGCTTGAGCTGCTCTTCGTTGGCGCACTCGTTGGGGCCGTGCATCTGGCCGCCCCACGCGGGCAGCTCAAGGCCGGTCTCCTCGGGGCCAAACGAGACGGCGCGGGCAAAGTTGCGCGCATACGTGCCGCCGCCCATGGCAAAAGGTTCGGCATGCTTACCCGTAAACTCGTTATAGGTATCAATCAGCGCCTTCACGGCCGGATCGTCGGCAGAGACCGAGAACGGCACCTTTGCACGACCCACACGGTACGTCACGCCAAAGCGCCCCACGAGCGGTTCGAGTTGCTCGCAGATGGTATCGGCACTCGTGCTATCGGGGAAGCGCACGTCAATGACCTGCTCGATGTGGCCATCCGCCACACGGATGACGCCGGGATTGCAGGTGAGCGGGCCAAACGCGGGGCTCGCCGCGTCGATACCCAGGCCGCGACCATAGGCGTCCGCATGCACAAAGGCCAGAAACTTGACAAACTCGTGCTCGGCAGGCGTCAGCAGGCGCTCGTCACGGGCACCAAACGCGTCCTCGGCCTCGCGCAGATACGCCACGATGAGGCCGACGGCATTGATCGTTCCCTCGGGCATCGAGGCGTGACCGCCAATACCGTGGGCAAAAATCTGCGCATGCCCGTTATCGAGCGTCGTGATCTCCAGGCGGTCGGCGTTCTCGACCGGTGCCGGCAGCTCATCGGCGGCAATCGCGAGTTCGCAGATAGACTGCGACGGAATGGCGTTGCTCGCCTCGGCACCGCTCCAGGACACAATACGGCCGCCGTCGATCTTGGGGCTCACAAACGTCGCCCCAAACTGGCCCTTCTCGGCATTGCAAACCGGGAACTCGGCATCGGGCGTAAACAGAAAGTCGGGGTCTGCGTGGTTCTCCAGATAATGGTGAACGTCGGACATGCCCACTTCCTCATCGCAGCCCAGCAGCGCACGGAAGGTATAGCGCGGCACAATGCCGTGCTTGAGCAGGTAGGCGCCGGCATAGAGCGACAACACCGCCGGACCCTTGTCATCGATCACGCCACGGCCGAGCAGCCAGCCCTCGCGGCGCTCCATCGCAAACGGGTCGGTGTTCCAACCGGGGCCAGCGGG
>CABQMC010000099.1 GCA_902465115.1 uncultured Collinsella sp. | reverse complement strand
CTCGGGCAGCGACTTGGCGTTGGGCGAAGCCGGGCCGTCGATGTCCAAGTAGCCGTCGGCCGTGCGATACGTCAGCTTGGCGTTGGCGTACGGCTTGAGGCCGGTACCGGCCGGGATCTTCTTACCGACGATGACGTTGGACTTAAGGTCGAGCAGGTGGTCGACCTTGCCCTCGATGGCAGCCTCGGTAAGGACGCCGGCGGTACGGATGAACGAAGCGCTCGACAGCCAGGAGTCGATGTTGGACGCGACCTTGAGCGTACCCAGGATGACGGGCTCGGCCACGGGAGCCTGACCGCCCAGACGGGCAACGCGCTCGACCTCGTCAGCGAACTCGTAGCGGTCGACGTACTGACCAAGCAGGTACTTGGAGTCACCGGGGTTGGTGATCTGAACGCGACGCAGCATCTGACGTGCGAGCACCTCGATGTGCTTGTCGTTCAGGTCGACGCCCTGGCTGGTGTAGACGTCCTTGACGCTCTCGACGAAGGTGTGCATCGTCGACTCGATGTCGGTCAGCTTGCGCAGGTTGCGGAAGTTGACGAAGCCCTTGGTGATCTGGTCGCCTGCGCGAACCTCGCAGCCGTCCTCGATCTCGGGCATAAAGCGCACCGATGCGGGGACGCGACGCTCGTCGAGAACACGGGTGTGGTCCTCGGAGTCGGTGAGCGTCAGCACGTACTCGGACTTCTCGGGCTTAATCGAGAGGTGGCCGGAGTACGGAGCCAGCTCGGCCTCGCGACCCAGGATCTTCTCGTTGACGTTGCCGACGATATCGAACATACGGCTGACCGTAGGCAGACCCTGCGTAATATCGTCGACGCCAGCGACGCCGCCGGAGTGAATGGTACGCATCGTAAGCTGCGTGCCGGGCTCGCCGATGGACTGGGCGGCAATAATGCCGACCGCGGTACCGATGGCGACCGGACGACGGGTGGAAAGATCCCAGCCGTAGCACTTCTGGCACACGCCGTACTTGGAGCGGCAGGTGAGCAGCGCGCGAAGCTTGACCTTCTTGAGGCCCGCATCGACCATCTTCTGGATGTCGGCGACCTTCTCGATGTAGCCGTCCTGCTCAAAGAGCACGGTGCCATCGGGAGCCACGACGTCCTCAATGAAGCAACGGCCGACGAGGTCGGTGTTGAGGTCGGTGGTGCCGGGGATGATGAGGTTGTAGGTGACACCCTCGTGCGTACCGCAGTCCTCCTCGCGGACGATGACGTCCTGGGCCACGTCGACCAGACGACGGGTCAGGTAACCAGAGTCCGAGGTGTGGGATGCGGTATCGACCAGGCCCTTACGGGCGCCGTAGGTCGAAATGAAGTACTCGAGCGGCAACAGGCCCTCGCGGAAGTTCGCCTTAATGGGAAGGTCGATCGTCTCGCCGGACATGTCTGCCATCAGGCCACGCATGCCGCCGAGCTGACGCAGCTGGGTCTTAGAACCACGGGCGCCGGAGTCGGCCATCATATAGAGCGGGTTCTCCTCGTCGAACAAGTCGAGCATGAGCGCTGCAACCTTGTCGGTACAAGCGGTCCACTCGTTAACGACTTCGATGTGGCGCTCCGTCTCGTTGATGAAGCCCTCCTCGAAGTACTCGTTGATCTGGTCGACGTTAGCCTGGGCGCGATCGAGCAGCTCCTGCTTCTCGGCAGGGATGAGAGCGTCCCACACCGAGATGGTGAGGCCGGCGCGGGTAGCGTAGTGGAAGCCGGAGTACTTGATGGCGTCGAGGATCGGGCCGACCTTGGCCTCGGGGTAACGATCGCAGCAGTCGGCAACCAGCTTGGCCACATCGCCCTTGACCATCTTGTAGTTCATGAACTCATAGTCTTCGGGCAGGCACTGGCGGTTGAAGATGATGCGGCCGATAGAGGTCTCGAAGCGCGCGGTCTTGTTGCCGGTGACGTCGTAGTCGACGAACTCGTTCTTGCCGTTCTTGACGCGGAAGATACGGGTGCCGTCCTCGTTGATGACGTTGGCGTCGGCAGCGGACACGCGAACCTGGATCTTGGCCTGCATGTCGACCTCGGAACGGCAGTCATAGGCGTGCAGCGCGTCGTCGAAGCTGGCGAACACGTGGTTCTCGCCAGGCAGACCCTCGCGGACCTGGGTGAGGTAGTACACACCGATGATCATGTCCTGCGAAGGGATGTTAACCGGCTTGCCGGATGCCGGCGAGCGCAGGTTGTTCGCAGAGAGCATGAGCACGCGAGCCTCGGCCTGAGCCTGGCTGGACAGCGGCACGTGGACAGACATCTGGTCGCCGTCGAAGTCGGCGTTGAAGGGCGAGCAGACCAGCGGATGCAGGTGGATAGCCTTGCCCTCGACCAGCACCGGCTCAAAGGCCTGGATGGACAGACGGTGCAGGGTCGGTGCACGGTTGAGCAGCACGACGCGGCCGTCGATGACCTCTTCGAGGATGTCCCACACAAAGGTGGCACCGCGGTCGATAGCGCGCTTGGCGCCCTTGATGTTCTCGACCTTGCCAAGCTCGACCAGGCGCTTCATGACGAAGGGCTTGAAGAGCTCCAGCGCCATGGTCTTGGGCAGACCGCACTGGTGCAGCAGCAGCTTGGGGTCGGTAACGATTACCGAACGGCCGGAGTAGTCGACACGCTTGCCCAGCAGGTTCTGACGGAAACGACCCTGCTTGCCCTTGAGGGCCTCAGCGAGCGACTTGAGCGGGCGACCACCACGGCCAGAGACCGGGCGACCACGACGGCCGTTGTCGAACAGGGCGTCCACGGACTCTTGGAGCATGCGCTTCTCGTTGTTCACGATGATCGCGGGGGCGTCCAGGTCGAGCAGGCGCTTGAGTCGGTTGTTACGGTTGATCACGCGACGATACAGGTCGTTGAGGTCGGACGCGGCGAAGCGGCCGCCGTCGAGCTGGACCATCGGGCGCAGATCGGGCGGAATGACCGGGATGACATCCAGGATCATGTTCGCGGGGCTGTTGCCGCCCTTCAGGAAGGCGTCAACGACCTCGAGGCGCTTGACGGCCTTCTCGCGCTTCTGCTTCTGGGAGTCCTCGTCGGCGATGATGGCCTTGAGCTTCTCGGCCTCGGAGGGGAGGTCGATGGCAGCGAGCAGGTCGCGAACGGCCTCGGCACCCATACCACCCTTGAAGTACATGGAGTAGTAACGGGTCATCTCGCGGAACAGCGGCTCATCGGAGATGAGGTCGCGCTCGGTGAGCTTCATGAAGGCGTTGAAGGCGTCCGTGCGGAGCTGCTTATCGTCCTTGCACTCTTCCTCGATGTCGACGATGCCAGAGGCGATCTCCTCGGGGGTCAGCGGCTCCTCGTCGGAGAACTCGTCAAAGTTCTCGGGGTTGCCCTGCTCCTTGAGGGACTCGATCTGGCGGGCGCACTCGGCATCGATCTCTTCCAGATCGGCGGCGAGCTCCTCGCGCAGGTCGTCAGCGTCGGCCTCGCGAGCCTCGTAGTCGACCTCGGTGATGATGTAGCTGGCAAAGTACAGAACCTTCTCGAGGTCCTTGGACTTGATGTCGAGCATACGGCTCATCGGGAAGCTCGTGGGGCTCTTGAAGTACCAGATGTGGGACACGGGAGCGGCGAGCTCGATGTGACCCATGCGCTCGCGACGAACCTTGGCCGAGGTGACCTCGACGCCGCAGCGCTCGCAGACGATGCCCTTAAAGCGGATGCCCTTGTACTTGCCGCAGGAGCACTCCCAGTCCTTGGCGGGACCGAAGATCTTCTCGCAGAACAGGCCGTCCTTCTCGGGCTTGAGGGTACGGTAATTGATGGTCTCCGGCTTCTTGACCTCACCGTGCGACCAGGAACGGATCTGGTCGGCGGAGGCAAGGGAGATCTTTACCGAGTCAAAATCAGTAGCTTCGAAATCTGCCACAGTCAACTACTCCTTATCAGTGGTCGTGGCGGCGACAGCCTCGGGTGCCTCGGCGGTCTCGGCATCCTGGGCCTCGACGTCGGTGTCAACGCCGGCGAGCGCAGCCAGGTCGTCGAGAGCAGAGGTCTCCTCGGCGGTCACAGGGGCGGAGGCGTCCTCGTCGGCATCGTGCATGGGCTCGATGTCCAGTGCGAGGGAACGGATCTCCTTGACGAGAACCTTGAAGGACTCGGGGATACCCGGAACCGGGACGTTCTCGCCCTTGACGATGGACTCGTAGGTCTTGACGCGGCCCACGGTATCGTCGGACTTGACGGTCAGGATCTCCTGCAGGACGTTGGCAGCACCGTATGCGTACAGTGCCCAAACTTCCATCTCGCCGAAGCGCTGGCCGCCGAACTGAGCCTTGCCGCCCAGCGGTTGCTGGGTAACCAGGCTGTAAGGGCCGGTCGAACGGGCGTGGATCTTGTCGTCGACCATGTGGCCGAGCTTGAGGATGTAGGACGTACCCACGGTAATGGGCTCGCGGAACTCCTCGCCGGTGCGGCCGTCGAACAGGCGGGTCTTGCCGCGCTCGTCAAGCTGGGTGACAAACTCGGGGCGCATGTGATCGCCAAAGGCAGCGGTGGCCTTGTTGAGCATGTTCTTGTTGGCGCGACGGATGACCTCGGCGATCTCGTCCTCCTTGGCGCCGTCGAAGACGGGCGTCGAGACGAAGAACGGACCGGGGACATACTTGTCGGAGTCGGCCTGCTCGGTATCCCAACCGCACGCAGCAGCCCAGCCGAGGTGGCATTCGAGCAGCTGGCCGACGTTCATACGGGAAGGAACGCCCAGCGGGTTGAGGATAACGTCGATCGGGGTACCGTCAGCCATGTAGGGCATGTCCTCGACCGGCAGAACGTTACAAATAACACCCTTGTTGCCGTGGCGGCCGGCGATCTTATCGCCCTGCTGGATCTTACGACGCTGGGCGACGTAGACGCGCACCTGCTCGTTGACGCCGGGGGCCAGGTCGTCGCCGTTCTCGCGGCTAAAGCGGACGACGTCGATGACGCGGCCGTAAGCGCCGTGAGGCATCTTAAGGGAGGTGTCGCGAACATCGTGGGCCTTGGCACCGAAGATGGCGCGCAGCAGGCGCTCCTCGGCGGTCAGAGCGCTCTCGCCCTTAGGCGTGACCTTACCGACCAGGATGTCGCCAGGGCCGACCTCGGCGCCGATGCGGATGATGCCGTCCTCGTCGAGGTTGGCAAGCATGTCCTCGGAGAGGTTCGGGATCTCGCGGGTGATCTCCTCGGGGCCGAGCTTGGTGTCGCGGGCATCGATCTCGTGACGGGTGATGTTGATGGTCGTCAGCAGGTCCTCGGCCACCAGGCGCTCGGACACGACGATACCGTCCTCGTAGTTAAAGCCTTCCCACGGCATATAGGCCACGGTGAGGTTCTGGCCCAGTGCGAGCTCGCCGTGATCGGTCGAAGGACCGTCGGCCAGAGGCTCGCCCTGCTCAACGGTGTCACCGACGCGAACGAGCGGACGGTGGTTGATGCAGGTAGACTGGTTGGAGCGCTGGTACTTGGCCAGGTGATACTCGTCCATGCCGCCGGCATGCTTGACGATGATCTTGGCGGCGTCGGCAAAGATGACCTCGCCGGCGTTCTTGGCCAGGGTGACCTCGCCGGAGTCCAGGGCGGCGCGACGCTCCATGCCAGTACCGACATAGGGAGCGGCGGGGTGAACCAGCGGCACGGCCTGACGCTGCATGTTGGCGCCCATGAGCGTACGCTTGGCGTCGTCGTGCTCCAGGAACGGAATCAGCGTGGCTGCGACGGAGAGCATCTGACGCGGCGAGACGTCCATGTAGTCGACGTCCTCGACGGGCACGTCGGCGGGAGCGCCGAAGGAGCCGTCGAAGTCGCGGGTACGGGCGATCACGGTGTGCGGACGGACGATCTTGCCCTCGGCATCGGTCGTGATGAACTCGTTGGTCTTGGGATCGAGCGGCGTGTTGGCCGGCGCGATGACGTGCTTCTCTTCCTCGTCAGCGGTCATCCAGTCGATCTGGTCGGTGGCAACGCCGTTCTCGACGCGACGGAACGGGGCCTCGATGAAGCCGTACTCGTTGACGCGGGCGTAGAGGGCGAGCGAGCCGATCAGGCCGATGTTGGGGCCTTCAGGGGTCTCGATCGGGCAC
>CABQMC010000098.1 GCA_902465115.1 uncultured Collinsella sp. | reverse complement strand
CCGTCCTCTTTGAATGACAAGTTGTCGCTCTGGCGCCCGCGCAGCGTCGACTGGTCCGCCGTTCGTTAGAACGGCGGAACTGAGGGCAGCGTCGAGCTGTTACGCGGTTTGGTAAAACCGCGTAACTACCTAACTACATCAAGTTGCAGACAGCCGCCGCGAAGGCAACGGGGTCCTCGGGGAGGATGCCCTCGACCAGCAGAGCCTGATCGTAGAGCAGACCGGAGTACTGCTTGATCTTGTCGGCGTCGCCTGCCTTCTGGGCAGCGACAAGCTTGTCAAAGACCGGGTGCTTGGCGTTGAGCTCGAGCACGCGCTGGCTCTTGGGCATGCCGTCGGGCGCGCCCTCGGGTCCCTTCTGGAGCACCTTCTCCATCTCGAGCGAAAGCGGGCCCTCGGTGGTGATGCAAGCGGGGGCATCGGTCAGGCGCGCGGAGACGGCAACTTTCTCGACCTTGTCACCGAGTGCCTCCTTCATAGCGCTAAAGAGGTCCTCGTTTTCCTTGGTGGCGTCCTCGGCCTCCTTCTTCTCGTCCTCGGTCGCCAGATCAAGATCGCCAGTCGCAACGTTCTTGAGCTCCAGATGACGATCCTCGACCTCGGGCTCGGCACCGTCGGCCACGGCCTTTTCGGCAGCCTCGCGAGCTGCATCGTCCTCGTAAATCTTGGGCATATCGGCGGCAACGTACTCGCGCATAGCCTGGAAGGTGAACTCATCCACATCCTGCGTCAGCAGCAGCACGTCATAGCCGCGGTCGAGCACGCCCTTTACCACGGGCATCTTGGCCAAGCGCTCACGCGAGTCGCCGGCGGCGTAGTAGATGGCCTTCTGATCCTCGGGCATGCCCTTGGCATACTCGGCCAGAGTAATCATCTTCTGCTCCTTGGCGGACCAGAACAGCAGCAGGTCGGCGAGCTCATCGGCCTTCATGCCATAGCTCGAGTAGATGCCGTACTTAAGACCGCGGCCAAAGTTCTCAAAGAACTTCTCGTAGGCCTCGCGGTCGTTGTCACGCATATCCTCAAGGTCAGCGGTGATCTTCTTTTCCACACGCTTGGCGATGGCCTTGAGCTGACGGTTCTGCTGCAGCGTCTCACGCGAGATGTTGAGCGACACGTCGGCGGAATCCACGACGCCGCGGACAAAGTTGTAGTAGTCGGGCAGCAGGTCGTCGCACTTCTCCATGATCAGGACATTGGAGCTGTAGAGCGCCAGACCCTTCTCGTAATCCTTGCTGTACAGATCGAACGGCGCGCGGCCCGGCACAAACAGCAGGGCGTCATACTCGAGCGTGCCCTCGGCATGGAAGCTGATGGTGCGCGCAGGATCGTCAAAGTCGTGGAACGTGGACTTGTAAAACTCGTCGTAGTCCTTCTGCTCGACATCGGAGCTGCGCTTCTTCCAGATCGGTGTCATGGAATTGACGGTCTCGAGCTCCTGGTAGTCCTCGTACTCGGGCTTGTAATCGTCGCCGGCGTCCTCGGGCTTGGGTTTCTGGCGGCTCTTGGACACCATCATCTGAATCGGGTAGCGCACATAGTTGCTGTACTGCTGAATCAGGCTCTTGAGACCCCACTCGGTCAGGAAGCGATCGTAGGTCTCGGCCTCGCCGTCGGCATCGAGCTTCTCGTTCTCGCGCAGCGTCAGGATGACATCGGTACCGTGCTCGGCGCGCTCGCCGTCCTCGATGGTGTAGCCCTCAAGACCGTCGGATTCCCACACATGGGCGACATCCTCGCCGTAGGCGCGGCTGACGACCTTCACATGGCTGGCGACCATAAAAGCCGAGTAGAAGCCCACGCCAAACTGACCGATGATGTCGACATCGGAGCCCTGCTGCTCGGCGTTCTCGGTCTTAAACTCCTCGGAGCCGGAATGGGCGATGGTGCCCAGATTGCGCTCCAGCTCCTCGGCGGTCATGCCAATGCCGTTATCCGAGATGGTAATGGTGCGGGCGTCTTTATCAAAGGAGACGCGAATGGCCAGGTCGCCCTGGTCGATCTTGACGCTCGGGTCCTGCAGGCTCTTAAAGTTGAGCTTGTCGACGGCGTCGCTCGCGTTAGAGATAAGCTCGCGCAGGAAGATTTCTTTATTGGTGTAGATGGAGTTGATCATGAGGTCGAGCAGTTTTTTGCTCTCGGTCTTAAATTGACGCATGTGCAGTCCTTTCGCGCTACCCCTGTCCGCAAAACGGCCCGGTCGCCCGAGCCGCATCGCAGACCTGCTATGTTCAGACTTAGATTTTATAACCCATTAACGCGCATATATACATACGGAATCGAAAAACTGTATGTCCGAGCGCTCCAATGCGTCAATTGCCAAGGAGTGTCCCCAACTGCCGGCAGAAAAGGAACGTCCCTATCTGCCATCTACGCGCTTGGCCATCCAGACATGGGGTTGGCCCTCGTCTTCGTAATCTACCGGGGCAATTTGCGTGTAGCCCGCCTTTGCATAGAGCGGCAGCACGTATTCCTGCGCATGCAGCTTAATAAGCTTAGCGCCGGCATCGCGTGCACACGAAGCACTGGTCTCCACGATCGCACTCGCCAGTCCGCGACGACGCATAGCCGGCAGCACGGCGACGCGCCCCATAATGTAGGTCTCCCCCGCCGCGACGCCTTCGTCCAAGTCGCACGCCGGCGACACCGGGGCCTCTGCGTCAGCCACGCGCTCAAGCTCTTCGGGAAACACGCGCGAGCAACCGGCAAGCTCGCCGTCTACATAGAGCGTCACATGAATGCAGCTTGAATCCTCGTCGATAGCGTCGAACTCATTCTCGTAGCCCTGCTCGTCCATAAAAACGACGCGGCGCACCAACGCCGCGTCATCAAAGCATCCCGTCTTAAGTTGGATATCCATGGCTGCCCTTTCATTCAATGCGAACGTTAGGGACAGATTTTAGCGAAAATGAGCTCCGCGCACGCTAAACTTCGCGCGAGCCTTCGCCAGGCAGTCGTAATGACCCACGTTATGGGCATCGCTCGCGATGAAGCTGTACAGGTTCTGATCGAACAGGCGCTGTGCCGGCTTTTTCTCGCGACCAAAGCGACCGCCGGCAATAAAGTCCGCCGAAGCCTGCAGCTTGCAGCCCATATCGACCAGGCGCTCCGCCACGCTTACATCCTTTTGAACCGCACGATAGCGCTCAGGATGAGCGATGATCACCTGGTAGCCACGGCACTGCAAATCATAAATCGTGTTCTCGTACTCTCTAAACGCATACGCATCGGCATGCGTCGAAAGCTCAAGCAGGAACTCATTGGTTCCATCAAAATGCAAGTGCTCCGCGGCATCGATACCAAGCTCAACGAGCTTTCGATGGTTGACCTCGAAGCCCATCTGGAGCGGAAAACCGTCAGCGTTATCGCGCAGCAGCTCAAAGGCATCCCACATCTTGTCGTAATCAAAATAGGGATCACGGCAGTGAGGAGTGCAAACAATTCTGGTTACACCAGCCCGCTTAGCAGCCTCGAGCATCGCCAAGCTCTCATCGAGATCGGCGGCGCCGTCGTCTACACCCGGCAAGATATGGCAATGAATGTCACGCATAGGTCAGCCTTAATCAACTAAACGTTTGCTCGGTTGGTGAAGATGCCCTTTTTGGAAGTCCCCTGATCGTCGGAGCCCTTCTTCACCTTCTTACCGTCCTTGGTGTAGTAGGAGTAGTAGTACTCGCTGGTCTCGGTCTCGCAGTAGTTCATAACGGTACCGATGAGCTTGACCTTCTCGGACTTCTTAAGCTGACCGATGGCGTTGAGCGCCTCCTCGCGCTTGGTGAAGTCCTCGCGCACGACAAAAAGCGCACCGTCGGTCAGACTTGCGATCTCGGCAGCATCGATGAAGGTGCCGACCGGGGGAGCATCAAAGATGACGTACTGGAACTTGGCGGACAGCGCCTTTACCAGCTTGGCAAAGCGGTGAGAGACGATGATGTCGGCAGGATTGGGAATATGCGGCTCGGCATCGAGGAAGTAGAAGTTCTTCTGACCCGTCTCGACAATTGCCTGGTCAATGGAGATCTGCTCGGAAAGGACCGCATAGAGTCCGCCGCGCGAACGAACGCCGAGCATATCGGAAAGGGACCTGCGGCGCATATCGGCCTCGACCAGAAGCACGGACTTGCCGCTCGTGGCGATTGCCTGAGCAAGGTTAATGGAAACCGTAGACTTGCCCTCGTTGGGAATCGAGGAGGTAACGGTGATGGTGCGGATGGGGTCGTCCACGCTCGCAAAGCGGATGTTGGCCAGAAGGGTCTTGGCGGCATTCTGTACAACGAGCTTGTCGGTGTTCTTTGCCTTAGCCATGCCTATTTACCACCTTTCATAGCCGGAATTCGGCCAACAACGGGAATGCCCAGGAGCTCTTCTGCCTCTTCGGCACCGCGGATGCGGGTATTGAGCATGTCTGCCAAAACGACATAGGCAACTGCGATAAAGATACCGGCGAGGAACGCGACGGCAATATACAGCGTGCGCTTGGGGCCGCTGGGGGCTTCGGGGGTCTTAGCCTCGTCGATAACGTTGATGCTCTGGGCAGCGCCGACGTTCTGAGCGACCGTACTCACCGAGCTGGCCATGGCCTTTGCGACCTTAGCCGTCTCCTTGGCATCGGTGCCGGTAACCGAAAGCGTAATGACACGCGTGGTGGTCTCGGAGGAAACAGACACCTTGTAGTCATCCAGATCGGTGAGGCCCAGTTCTTTGGCTGCGCCGCTCTTAACGCTATCGCTATCCAGCAGCGTGGCGATATCGTTGGAAAGCATCTGGCTCGCCGAGAGATCGTTGTAGCTCATCTGACCGCTATCGTCGGTCTTGGCGAGAATGTACATGCTCGTCGTCGCGGTGTAGGTGTTGTCCATCGCAACAAAGGACACGATGCCCATGGCGATCGCGCAGACCACCGGAAGGGTGATGACCAGCTTAAGGTGCTTTTTGAGCAGCTGGAACAGTTCGAGAAGGGTCATGCAGCTTGCCTTTCATTTCCCCAGTTCGGATTGACAAAACTGTCCGTATGTTATCGCATCTTTTTACCGAGACCAAACTCTATACATAAGAAACAGGCTCTCCTGTAAAAATGTCGGAAGCAATCGTAAAATTGCACAACAACGCCGCACCCGAAAGTCAAATGCGGCGTCTACATCAATATCTATGTTGTATCGCTATGCGAATGGCTCGTCCTGCTGTATGGGAAACGTCACCGTAATGGTGGTTCCCACGCCCAACTCGCTCGACAGGTCGAGCGTGGCGTGATGATACAGGGCCGCATGCTTGACAATTGCAAGCCCCAGACCGGTTCCGCCGCGCGCCTTGGACCTACTCTTGTCCACGCGATAGAACCGCTCAAATACCTTGCCCTGTTCTTCAGACGCGATACCGATTCCCGTGTCGGCGACCGCAAGGAACGGATAGCCTTCGTCGTTGGTGCCGCACTGCAGCGTAACCGTACCGCCGGGTCGATTGTAGCGGATGGCGTTGCTTGCCAGATTATAGATGAGCTCGTCGATCAAGCGCGACACGCCTTCGATGACCACAGGCTTGGTCTCATGACTTATCGTCACATTCGCCTGGCGGGCGACCTGTTCAAGACGCTGCTCAACCGCGTAGATGGCACGCGAGAGCTCAATAGGCTCCGTGGACCCAATGGGCACCGCCTCGCCCTCAGTTGCACGCTCGGCCTCGTCCAAGTTAGACAGCGTAAGGATGTCGTTGACAAGCGCCGCCAAACGGCCCGCCTCACGATAGATGCGACCGCCAAAGTTGCGCAGGTCGTCCTCACCCTCGACCATGCCGTTTGCGATGAGCTCGGCATAGCCCGAAATCGCCGTAAGCGGCGTCTTGAGCTCATGGGTGATATTCGCCGTGAACTCGCGGCGCATACGGTCGTTGTCCGCTAGCACCGCCATTTGGCGCTTGAGCTCCTGGCGCTGCGACTCGATACGCTCAAGCATGGGGACCATCTCGGCATAGGCGTGCTCATAGCTACGGCGTGGGTGGTCCAAATCCACCTCTTGCAACGGCGCGATGATGGCACGGGACTCGCGGCGCGCCATAAAAAACGAGAGTACCGCACCCGCTGCTGCGATAAGCAGCATCGGCGCCACCAT
>CABQMC010000097.1 GCA_902465115.1 uncultured Collinsella sp. | reverse complement strand
GAGGTGACGACCGCCACGCGGGAGCAGAACACCGGGATGCGGCGCTTGCGCGCTTCGTCCATCAGACCCTCACGGCGTAGCTTTTCGGCCAGTTGCGCCACTTGTTGACGCAGCAGACCCTCCCCCGCCAGCGAAAACGAGCGAGCGACAAAGCTCATGCGGCCCGTAGCCTTATAGAGATTGAAGCTGCCCTTAAAGCTCACCTGCATACCGTCGCGCAGATCGAACGTGCGCTTGAGATAGGCACCCTTCCAAATGATGCAGTCAACGGCGGCCGAATCGTCCTTGATCTGGAAATAGCAGTGGCCGCTTCGGGCGTTAGGACCACGAAAACCCGTGACCTCGCCCAAGACGCTCAGCTGCGGAATGGCATCGAGCGCACCGGCGGCAATCTCCACCGCCTGGCTCACGCTGAGCTCCTTGCGCTCTTGCTCGTCCGAACCGTCGAACTCGGCGGAAACGGCATTACCGGTTAGGTTCCAGCCTGCCACGCAGCCTCCTTTCGTTATCGAGCACAGAGGCTCCGGCCCCGTGCGAAATTAAGTCCAACACATAGTACAGCGCCGCGAGGACACGAATCCCCGCGGCGCCTGCCTGTCCCATTTGTTATCGGTTGGAGTTTCTGTTGTAGCGAGCCATAAGGTAGAGCAACTGAATGATCGAAGTGAGCGCTGCAGCCACATAGGTAAGCGCGGCTGCCGTCAGTACCTTCTTGGCGCCGTTGACCTGCTTGGAGCTCATGCCCGACTGCTCGATGTACGCCACAGCACGTCGGCTGGCGTCAATCTCGACAGGCAACGTAACGAGTTGGAACAGCACACTAAACGAGAAGAAGATCAACGCGAGGGTCGTGAGCCCGGCAATGTTCATAAACAGGCCCAAGAGTAACACGATGGTCCAGGTGTTCTGGGTAAAGTTGACGACCGGCACGAGGGCGGTACGCACTTTCATCATGGCATAGCCGCTTTGACGCTGGGCGGCATGGCCCGCCTCGTGGCAGGCGACGGCAACGCTTGCGACCGAACCGCCCGAACGGTTGGCATCCGACAGATACAGGTTGTTGTCCTGCGGGTTGTAATGGTCAGTGAGCTCGCCAGCGACACCCTTGATACCCACGGCGCTACAACCGTTGGCATCGAGCATGCGGCGAGCGACTGTGGCACCCGTATCGCCGTCCGAGCGAACCTTGGACCAGGTTTTGTACGTCGAGTTGATATAGTTCTGTGCGGCAAGGCCAAGCACCGTGCAGACAAGAACAACCAGCAGGTACAGCGGGTCGATGCCAAAGCCGTATCCATAGTAATAAGGCATGCGAATTCCTCCGAGTCGAGTTACACGTTGGAGGCATTTTACCCACTCAACCGGCTAGGCTTCCCTACAGGAGCTCGATTTTGCCGTCCTTCACCGTCAACCCCATATTGCCGGAAAGCAGATCGTCTAGGCGCGAGCCCACAAGCTCAAAGCGCCAACCTTCGCGCAGGCGGCTCTGCTCGGGATGCTCAATGTAGTCGGCCAGGTCATCGCGCGAGGCAATGACCGAGGTCGCAACGCCTGAGCGCTCGGCAACCAGGCGGATAAGCGCATACATAAGGTCAGTCACGCTCTCCAGCTCCGGCGAAATCTGACGATGTCCGCGCACCAAGAGCGGCAGGCGATCGTGCGGACAGCTCGCACCGCGCTTGATGGCCATGAGCGCACCGTCCACGTCGCGCTCCCCCAATTGATCGGTACCGCGAATGCTACGGAACTCCTCAACGCGCACGGGATTGCGCTTAACGAGCGCTAGCAGCGTGTCGTCGGACATGACCCACTTGCGCGGGATGTTACGGCGCTCGGCGCGGTCCTCGCGCCAGGCGGCGAGCTCGCGCGCGATACCCAGCTGATGACGGCTGCACGAATTGATGCGCTTGACCTTGCGGAACGCCTCGTGGCGATCGGCGCGATAGTGCGACTCGTCAGCCAGCGGGCGCAGCTCGTCGAGCACCCAGTCCACACGGCCCAGCTCGCGCAGGCGGCTCATCATCTCGGTATAGGCGACGATCAGGTACTTGACGTCATCGATCGCATACTCAATCTGCTTATCGGTCAGCGGGCGGCGCGACCAGTCGGTCAGTGACTCGGTCTTGGGCAGCGATACGCCGCAGAACGTCTGAACAAGCGCGCCATACGAAATCTGCTGGCGCTCGCCCAAAAAGGCGGCGGCGACCTGCGTATCGAAAATCGGTCGTGGCAGCACGCCCACGGTATGGAGCATGACCTCCATATCCTGCGAGCACGCGTGGAAGACCTTGGTCACGCTCTCGTCGGCCATAAGCTCGGCCAGCGGCGATAGGTCGTCGATTACCAGGGGATCGACCGCGACGCTCTCAGCAGGGGTGGCAATCTGAACCAAACATAGACGCGGATGGAACGTGCGCTCGCGCAAAAACTCGGTATCGACGGCAATCGCGTCGAACTCACGGGCGCGCTGGCAAAAGTCGAGTAGAGCCTGATGTGTGGAAATGTACATATCAACCCATCGAATAAGGTTAGGCCCGAAAAACACGGGTAGGATATCGGCATTGCCTTACAACTATACTCGGTTAGTCACAGAACGGGAACGTAAGTATGCGCTGCCTTATCATCCACAACCCGGCATCGGGCCCCAGCTCAGATGAAATCTTCGCATTCACGCACGCCCTTGCACAGGGCGGCGACGAGGTCGTAATGCGCTTTATCGGCGATGGCATGGAGCCCGAGGATGCCGTGGCAGACGTGCGCGAGTTTGACCGCGTGGTCGTTTCGGGCGGCGACGGCACCGTCTCCAACGTGCTCGACCAGATGCGCGGGTGCGGTGTCCCCACGCTCGTCTTCCCCTCCGGCACAGCCTGCCTGTTCTTCAACAACATCGGCAATGCCCCCGAGGCAGCGGCGCTCGCCAAGGCCTGCCGTGCCGGTCGCACGGTCAAAGTCGACATGGGTGAGCTCTTTTGGCTCGACGAGAACGGCAACGAGAAGCGCCACGGCTTTATCATCATCGCCGGCTCGGGCTTCGACGCCGAGATCATGATGAAGGCCGCCCCCACCAAAAACGACATCGGCGAGATCGCCTACTTCCTCTCCGCGCTCGCCACGCCCAATCCCACGGTGGCGCACTTTACGATTGAGCATGACGGCATTGTCGAGGAGCTCGACGGCATCTGCTGCATGGCCGGCAACACCTCGGTCATCCAAAACGACATCAACCTGTTCCCCGACTGCCGTATGAACGATGGCATGGTCGACATTGCGGTCATCGAACCCGTGCGCACCGTGCAGCTGCTACCTACCGTGATCACCGCCGCACTCGACCCCGCCGGCAAGGTACTCGGGCGTCCGCAGTTCAAGATCATCCAGACCAAGGAAGCCAAGATCACCTGCACCCCGTCGCTGGGCATGCAGTTCGATGGCGAGATTATCTCCAGCAATTCGGGCGTCTTTGGAGCCCGCGCGCTTCCACAATGCCTCGACCTCATCGTCGACGAATTCTCCCCGCTCGGAAAATAGGAGGACCCTATGAACGACAATCCCCTGCTCGGCTTTATCATCATCGTTTTGGCCATGCTCGTCGGCTATGCGATCAACGTGATTCACCGCCGGAAGAAGTAATTCCACATTGGTATGATATTCATCCAATTATCGTCTCCCCTGCTGTTTATGCATTTGCCAAACAGCAGGGGATTTTCATTTCAGGCATTCCCAGCTACTTTATTCGGCTACAGTAATTACAGGGCGTCTTTATTAAAGTAAAGCTACAAACTGAGTACAATTAACCGCTCGTCGCATATTTCATCACGCTTATCGAGTAAGTGTCTTTCATAGATGAATATTGTTTCCAGTTCGTTACGCTAATGGGGTGTCTTTATTGGCTGAAGCCCTCTGGCGACAGAGGGCTTTCGCACGCTGGGAGGGAAAATGAGGAAAACTCACCCCGTCAACGCGCTCAAGAAGCTAGGCATAGGCCTCGCCTTTGGAGCTGCAACCATCATGTCCATGCCGACATCTGCGCTCGCCTGCACGCAGATCTACATGGGCGGCAAGCTCACGGCGGACGGCAACACGTACTACGGCCGCGCCGAGGACTTTGGCAAGCGCTATCTTAAGCACTACGGCATCGAACCTGCCCACGAACCTGGCTTTAAGTACAGCTCGATTGAATCTGCTTTTGAATACACTTCGAACAAGCCTACCTATCGTTACAGCTATGTACGCGACCACCCCTCCAACTGGATGGGTCGCACCGACGCCTATTCCGAAGCCGGAATCAACGAGAAGGGCGTCTCCTGCTCTGCCACGCTAAGCACTTCCTATAACGAGGAGGCCGATGCAGCAGACCACATCGATGAGAAAGTGGGTCTGGGCGAGTACAGTTACGGCAGCATCATCCTGGGCGAGAGCGCCACGGCCCGCGAGGGCGTCGAGCTTCTCGGCAGACTGATCGATGATCAAGGCGTCTGCACCAACGACCAGATCATCATCGCCGACAACAACGAGACCTGGCTGTTCGCCACACTTTCCGCCCATCAGTGGATCGCCATGAAGCTCGCTGACGACGTCGCGTCGCTCAACCCTAATATCGGGAGCCTCAACTACGATGTCGACCTTGATGACCCCGAGAACTGCCTACACTCCGAGGGCATCGAGTCCATGCCCGTGGAGAAGGGCTTCGCCAAATACTCCGCTGACGGCAAATTCGATGTCGCCCAAACGTATGGCGAAAGCCTCGCCGATTCCGGCGTAAACCAGTGGTCCCGCTATGTGCAAGGCCGCGATTATTTTGGTAGTCAGCTGACCGAAGGCACAGATTACGACATTATCACAGTAGAGAAGGAAGGAAAACCCGACCAAAAGGGAGCCATGGTCAGCGAAATCCAGCCCCTGTTCTTCAAGCCTGGCAAGTCTGGTTGGAGCACTTTCGAGTTGATTCGCGCCTTCGGCAACCGCGGCGAGAACGTCCCTGGCCTCAACGCGAACACTGATGGTGTTTATTGCATCGGCAGCGAGCGCAACACCGAGATCAACCTCTTCCAGATTCGTCGCGGGTATGACCCCGAAGTCGCTACCATCCAGTGGGAAATGCTCTCCCGCGCCGCGTACTCCGTCGCCATCCCGTTGTACTCCGCTCTGATAACTGAGGTCAGCCCGTACTTCAGCGATCAGACCGTCTCCTTCGATCACTGCAAACAGACTGACGTCGTGTACAACGAAGAGCCCGAGAACTCAATCAACTACGTCCTCATGGACATCAGCTCGCTCTGCTTTGAGAACCCTGACACCCTTGGTATCAGCGTCCACGCCTACCTCGATGCGCTCCAGAACGAGCTCATCGAGCAGAACAAGGAAGTTGACGCCGCCATGCTGGCCGAGACGACCACCGAGGGCCGCACTGCCTTGGCCAACAAGGCCGGCAAGGCTGCTACCGAGAACACCTACAAGAAGTGCAAGGCGCTGCTCCAGGAGATGCGCGCCTATCAGAAGGCCGAAAACTTCGACCAGCCCTTCACTCCGAGCGATCTGAACACCGAGACCAACGGCCTCAAGGTGTCCATCACCTACGCCAAGGACGCTCTTGCCACCGACCCGGTAACCCCGGATCAGCCTGGCACTCCTGAGCAGCCCGGTACCCCCGAGCAGCCCGGTACCCCCGAGCAGCCCGCTAAGCCCGAGCAGCCCACCACCAAGCCCGAGAAGCCTGGCAAGTCGGACACCACGACCACGGTAACCACCAACAAGACGAACACCAAGGGCGGCCTGCCCACCACTGGCGATCGTTTTGATGGCCGCATGGTGGCCGCATTCGCCATCGCTGGCGTTGCCGTCATCTCCGCGGGCGGTTACTTCCTCTACCGTCGCAATAAGGAGTAACGTCTTAGCTGAGCGGGCAAGGCAGCAATGGCAGCCTCGCCCGCTCAGCCCACTCTTTTGACCGGCGGGAAACCCGCCTGAAATCTTTTCAAAAAAGATTTCCCCGCACACACTTCGCTGTGCTATAGTGCAGCGCAACAGCAACTAGGTGCGACCGCGCCACGGCATCACGAAAGGAGCCACCAACATGAAGAACACAATGAAGTCTCTCAACAACTGGTGGTGGCGTGATGCGAATACGGTCGGTCGAC
>CABQMC010000096.1 GCA_902465115.1 uncultured Collinsella sp. | reverse complement strand
AAGAGAACGCGGGGCGTCCGAATCGATTCGGACGCCCCGCCCCAAAAATCTATCGAAATGGGCTAGCAATCGATGACGTGCAGGTCGTGCGGGGTCTTGGTGAAAGGCTCGTAGCCGTTCTCGGTGACCACGCCGTAATCCTCCAGGCGCACGCCGCCCACGCCGGGCAGGTAAACGCCGGGCTCCATGGTGACAACCGAGCCGATCGCGATGGTGTTCTTGCTGCGGTTGAAGTTGGGCAGCTCGTGGATGTCGATACCGACGCCGTGGCCCAGGCCATGATTGTAGTAATCGCCATAGCCGGCATCGCCGATGATCTTCTTGGAAAGCTTGAAGATGTCGTTACCCTCAACGCCCGGATGGATGGCGGCGACGCACTCCTCGTGCGTGCGGCGCACGAGCGCGTACAGGTCGAGCTGCTCCTGCGTGGGCTCGCCCATCACGACGGTGCGCGTCATGTCGGAGCGGTAATCGCAGTAGCCCGCGCCGTAATCCATGAGAACGAAATCGCCCTTCTCGATCACGCGATCGCTCGGCACGGCATGCGGGTTGGCGGTGTTGGGACCGCTCGCCACGATGGAGCCGAAGGCAAGGCTGTCGGCGCCGTTGGCGAACATAAAGTTCTCGAGCTCGTTGCGAACCTGCTTCTCGGTCATACCGGGCTTAATAAAGCCGAGCATATGCTGGAAAGCGGCATCGGTGATCGACTGCGCATGGCGCATAAGCTCAATCTCCTCGGCATCCTTGATGGCGCGCATCTTGCGGATGTCGTCGTGCATCAGCGGTAGGATGCAGGCGACGGAACGGTCCTCCAGGCCGCGCTGAATACCCTGGTAGAAGTTAATCTGCATATCGTCCTCGACAGCACAGACACGGCACTTGTTAGCCGCAATCTTGCCGGCGACCCAGCCGGGGATGGTACCCTCGTCCATGTCGTAAACCCAGGGGCTGCCGGCGGGCGTGTTCTCCTCAAAGCTGTTGAGGTAGCGCGAGTCGGTATGGAACAGGCACTGGTCGGCCGTAATAAACGCCGCGTGCGGGAATTCAAAGGTGTAATCGAAAACGCCCTTCACGCCCGTAAGCCAACGAAGGTTGGCCTCGTCGCGCACCACGATGGCGTCGTAGCCACGCTCGGCCATCAGGGCACGGACACGCTCGATACGACCGGCAGGACCGGCAGCAAACTCAGACATGCAGATTCCTTTCTTGTTGTCTCTATAAAGACGGGACGGGTCTCAACCGAACGACGGAATCGCATGCGATCCGCAACCGATTGGAAACCCGCCCCTCAACATGATACGAAAGACGATGGATGTCAATAAAACTTAGAGAAGTTCTTTGCGAGAAGCCAAGTAGGCGTGAGCATGGCGCTCAAGAACCTCGTCCTCAACGCACGTTAGACGAATAGCGCCGAGTGCCGCGGGCAGCGGCAACATACTGCGGTTCGAGCGGACAAACTGCTGCCTGCGGAACTCCTCGATATATGCGGCAGGCTCCAGATCGAAGGCAAGTTCCTCGATGCCAAAGTCCTCCAGGCAGTCATCGACCTCAAAGACGTAATCGATATCAAAGTCGCAGGCATCATGTGCTAGGCGCGCCTCAAAGCGCATGCCCTCGGATAACAGCTGATAGGCAGGGACCTGCGAGGCGGCATCGCCCAAGCAGGCGCGCAGGGTACGCTCCCCCGTCTTGCCAAAATCGAGCGCATGGCGAGCGCTCGGGTTCGTGGCCATCAGTACGTCCTTACGGGCAGTCTGAGACCATTGAACGGCATTGACGAGCGCGACCTCCTCGCCCGCGAGAATCTCGGGGACGGTCTCAGTAAACTGATTCCAGCGGGACTTACTGCTCGAAAGCATGGTGCCAACAAGCACCACAAAGCCGAGCTTGAGGTCCTCGGGGTCCGCCTCACGAACAAGGTCGAGGTCACACACGACCAAGCCCGGTTCGGGACGGAACGCGATAGCGGGAAGCGCATTGGCCGACGAGGCGACGAGCGGCTTCATGGTCGTCGCGACCGTGAGCATGGCGTCAAAGGTCGTCGGCAACAGCGCGCACTCGGTTCGGCCGCACCACTGGTTGGCGCACCAGCTAACAACCGAGCAGGTTGCGGCATCGCCAACGGCGACAACCAGATCGTCGCAGGTAACGCCGTTGGCAGACAGGGCGCCAAAGATAGCATCAGCATCGGCCAGCGTGGCACCAGCAGGCGAAACCTCAAGGACTAGCAGCGACACGGCAAAACCGGCGTCGACCAGCGCATGCTCGACGACTTCACCAAAACGCTCAGATGTGGCGGTGTTCCAAACGACCATCGCGCGCTTAGGCTTGCCCACGGCCGAGGCAAACATACGCGACAGTTCATCGAACGCGCCCAATCCGACGCGGACATCGACGCTGCGGTTTTGGAAATTGATCAGTTGACGGCGAATCATAGCAGCCCACGCTCCAAAAGCATCTCGGCACAAAGGTAGGAAACGTCCTCGAAGGACTTGTTGCGAATATCAAGGGTAAGGTCGGCGGCCTGGCGATACAGCGGACGGCGATGCTCAAACAGGCGCGCGGCATGCTCGGGAGAGCGAAAATCGGGGCGCGTGTCGGACCGACGAATCTGGCGAATCGAATCCTCGAAGTCACCCTCGAGGTACACGCACGTACCCATTTCGTGCATCAGCTCAATATTCACCGGCGTCTCGACAATGCCGCCCCCGCACGAAACCAACAGGCTGCGCTCACTTTGGAGCGAACGGAGCGCCGAGGTCTCGAGCTCGCGAAAACGATCCTCGCCCTCGGTCTGAAAAATCTCGGTTACCGACTTGCCGCAACGGCGCACGACCAGACGGTCGGTATCGATAAAACGCCGCTTGAACATAGTGCCGACGTTGCGCGCGAGCGTCGATTTGCCCGCGCCCAAAAAGCCGATAAAGAAGATATGGTCGCAGCCGTGTTTGGTGTGCTGGGACATAGCGAGACCTATTCCTCGCAGGGAAGGTCGCGAAGGGCCCGGCGCTCAAAGATACGGAAGATCTGCGTATACCACAGGTCCTGCGTCGCCTGCGGCTTTACCAGGATGGTATCGACGCCGGCGAAGTTGCCGCTCCACACGTCCGTGTAGAGCTGATCACCGATCAGCACCGCCTCGTCGGCCGTGGCGCCGAGGCGCTTAAGACCCGCCTTGAGGGCAAACGGCGCCGGCTTCATGGCGTGGCTGATGGCCTCGAGTCCCAGCTCGCGTGCAGAGCTCATGACCTGGTCGCGATGCCAGTTGTTGGACACCATGCACAGCTTAAAGCCTTTGGCGCGGGCGGCATCGAGCCAAGCGGAAACCGCGGCGGGAACCTGCTCGGTGTCGCGCGGCACCAAGGTGTTATCGCGATCGAGCAGAATGGCGCGTTTGCCGTCGGCCCACAGGGTATTAAGGTCGATGCGATCGACCGAGGCAACGTAACGTTTGGGGCTAAAAATCCTCATGCTAATTCCAAGACTGTTGATGCTCTTCGTAGGTTTGCGAGAAGTACTCCTCGTCCTGCGTAATGTAGAAATACAGGTCATCGGAGTCGGTCGGCTCAAGCGTGGCCTTGAGTGCCTCGAGCGACGGAGAGCAGATGGGCGTGGGCGGCAGACCCTCATGCTTATAGGTGTTATACGGACTATCGCTCTGCAGGTCGTCGGCGGTAACCTCGCCACCGGTGACATACATCATAGTCGCATCGCTATTGAGATAGCGCAGACCGTCGAGCTTGCCGGCAAGGCGGTTGTAGAAAACCGAGGCCACATGCGCACGTTGATCGGCGTTGAGGCCCTCGCGCTCAACGATAGAGGCCAAGTTGACGATGTCGTAGTCGGACATCTCCACACCGTAGCGTTCCTTGATCTTGGCTTCGCAGCTCGCAAAGTCAAGCGACTTGTACTCGGTCTTAAACTGATCGAGCATAGCGCGAATCACGTCATCGGCCGTCGGCGAATCGCCCAGCGAATAGGTCTTGGGGAACAAGAAACCCTCGAGCGAATCGTTGGCGGCGCCCTTAAGGAAGCTATAGTCGTCCACGTAGTTGGAGGCCTTGGCCTGGTTGAGGAAGTCTTCCTTAGAGATGCTGTCGTAGGCCTGGGCCACACGGTCGGCGACTTGATCGACCGTCAGGCCCTCAGGGATAGTCAGCGTATTGGAGCCCGCGTTGGGGCCTTCCATGAGCTGCTGAACAACCTTGGTCGCATCCATGAGTGTGGTGAACGAATAATCACCAGGCTTGAGCGACATATCGGCGTTGAGCTTTTTCACCGCCGCATAGTAATCCTTGGGATTTTCTACGATATGGTTCTCGGAGAGAATCGAAGCGATGCTGTCACCCGAGGCACCATCGGGAATCGTGATAGTAACCTGCTGGCCTGCAACGACTTTCGCACCCTCACCGCCAAAGAAGCCCTTGACGGCTGGCACGACAAAGAAAACGATCGCGACAAGCGCAAGCACGGCAACAACGCCACCGATAATCATAGGCACCGGGGAGCTTTTCTTTTGAGCACCGCGACGAGCATGCGTGTTGTAGCTCGAGCGGGTCGCCGGAGCAACGCCATGCGAACCACGAGCGTGATGCGAATGCGATTGGGGGGCCTGCGTTCGCTGGGTAGGTGCCTGCTGCTTAAAGCGGGTGCCGCCTGCAGGCTGGGCCGTACGAGCAGTGGGCTGCTGAACCGCGTGAGAAGCCGAATGCTGAACCGAACGAGCAGAAGGCTGCTGACCCGTCCGTTGAACAGGTTGGGCCGAACGAGAGAAGGACTGCGCCGGGCGCGCGGCAGGCTGAGCTGCGCGCTGCGTCGGCTGTGCCGGACGCTGGCCAGGCTGGGCAGGGCGCGACGCCGGCTGCTGTGTACGATTCGGCTGGCGCGGATCGGAAGCACTAGGCATGCGAAACCTCCTCGTTTTTACGATCGAGCCACGTCTGCAAAAACAGGCTGGCGGCAATCATGTCGATCTTGCCCCTCATCTGCTTTTCGTTGAGTCCCTGCTCGCGCAGGATACGCTTGGCCTCTTGCGAGGACAGACGCTCGTCCTCAAACTCCAACGGAAGATCGAGCTCGTCGGCAATCTTTTGCGCCACAGCGGCAACGCGCTCGGCCTGAGGGCCGGGCTCACCGGCCATGGTCAGGGGACGTCCGCTTATCAGGATGTCGGGCTCATAGTCCTCAACCAGGTAGCGGAACGTCTTGGCCATACCGGTGACCTCGGCAGCCGGAAGCACCTTGACAGGCATCGCCATCTTGCCATCACGGCTCGAGACGGCGATGCCAATCCTGGTCTCCCCTATGTCCAGCGCGAGCGCAACCACAGTGACTTCTTAGATTCTTAGGCGCCGAGCGCGGTCTTAGCGGCCGCGAGGGCATCGGCGATGCCGGCAGCATTCTTGCCACCGGCCTGGGCCATGTTGGGACGACCGCCACCGCGACCGTCGACCAGACCCGCGATCTGCTTGATCACGTTACCGGCGTGGAAACCGGCCTTGACGGCGTCATCAGAGCCGGCAGCGAGCAGGGCCGGAGTGCCCTTCTCAGTCACGCTGGCGACGACACAAGCGACAGGGCCGGCGACCTTCTGATGCACGGTATCCCATACGTTGCGCAGGTCGGCAGCCTCAAGGCCCTGGAGCTCAGCGACAACGAGCTTATAGCCGTCGAGCTCGACGGCGCCCTCGATGGCGCTGGAGATGGCGTCGGAGGAGCCACCGGTCAGAGCCTTTTTGAGCTTATTGGACGTCTCGCGCAGCTCGGCCTGCAGGTTCTCCACACGAGCGGGAACCTCATCCACGCGGCACTTGAGCGCAGCGGCGGCGGCGTCAACGAGTGCCAGGCGGTCGGCCATATAGTCGAGGGCACCCTTAGAGGTCACGGCCTCGATACGGCGGACATTGGAGCCCGTGGAGGACTCGGAAATGATCTTGAACAGGCCGATCTCGGCGGTGTTGGCAGCGTGTGTGCCACCGCAGAGTTCGCGGGAGAACGGCTGGTCCTCAGCGCCCACGGAGACAACGCGGACGACGTCGCCATACTTCTCGCCAAACAGGGCGACAGCGCCGGCAGCCTTAGCCTCGTCGATGCCCATGACACGGGTCACGACCGGCTTGAAGCGAAGATCTGCTGGTT
>CABQMC010000095.1 GCA_902465115.1 uncultured Collinsella sp. | reverse complement strand
CCTCGCCGCGGTCAACCGAGAGATTGATGTCGTTGAGGACGTGTAGATCGCCATAGTGCTTATCGACGTGCCTGAGCTCGATCAGCGGCTGATTGCCGGTGGAAGAGGTGCTCTGTGCCATGGTGCTCGGCTCCTTATGACTAGAAATGGTAAAGCGTTAGCGGATGATGGTCGCGCCGGTCTTGTGCGAAACATAGACAGCGGCCTTGTTGATCGCGACGTTGATGAGGATGTAGATGACTGCGATCACCAGGTAGACCGACACGAGGGCATCGTAGTTGGTAATGAGCACGCGGGCATTTTGCATGAGGTCGGGGTAGCTCACCACATAGGCGACGGTGGTGTCTTTGACTACGACCACGAGCTGTGAAATCAAGGACGGAATGATAAACCGAATAGCCTGCGGCAACACGATTTTAAAGGTGATTTTGGCCTTGGAGAGACCGAGCGCCTGGGCTGCCTCGACCTGACCGCGCGGCACGGCATTGACGCCGGCGCGGAAGATCTCGGCAAGTACGCCAGCTGCGGCGAGCGCGACGGGAAGCGTGAGCATCCAAAACGACGGTAGCGCGATCTTGTACTGGGGCAGCACCAAAAAGAAGAAGTAGATGAACAGCAGACTCGGCACACCGCGGAAGAAATCGGTGAGCACGCGGCAGACCAGCTGTAGCGGCTTGATGCCGCTGGTGCGGCCGAGCATAAGGGCTAAGCCCAGCACCAGCGCGATGGCGCCAGCGGTGAGTGCGACTTTAACGGTGCCCTCAAAGCCGGCAAGCAAGAACTTCCAGGTAGTGAGGTGCGTAAAGAAATACCAATAGTGGACCGAAAGCTGACCGGTCACATAAAAGCGCTGCAGTACCAGGATGGCGAGCGCGGCGACAGCAACAAGCGAGATGGCGGTGCCGATGCGAATCTTGGCGCGCATCTTGGGGCCGGGAGCCTCGTAGAGCGCATCGCGCATGGTGAGCGCGGAGGTGGAATGCTTGCTCATCGGAGGATCCTCACCTTCTTATCGATGTAGTTGCCAATGTGGCTCACCACAAAGGCCGTGCCCAGGTAGCCGAGCGCCGAGATAAAGAACGCGGCGACGCCGCCGAGCGAGCGGGTATTGATGTAGCTCACCACGCCGGTGAGTTCCTGCGGCTTAAGCGGCACCTGGCTGCCGAGCGCGGTGGTGAGCATGACGGCGATAAAGAGGTTGGTCATGGGCAGCACGCTCGAACGCAGCGCCTGCGGAATCACGATCTTAGCGAGGATACGGCTGAAGCTCATGCCGAGCGAGCGGGCGGCTTCCACCTGGCCGACGCCGACGGTGTTGATGCCGCTCATAAAGTTTTCGGAACCAAAGGCCGAGCCCAAAAGGACCGTGGCGACGATAACGCAGGTGCGGTAGGGCAGGACGACCTTGAGCGGCGGCAGCGCGTAGACGATGATGATGAGCAGCGCGATGCCGGGGATGTTGCGGAAGACCTGGACATACAGGTCGCCAAAGACGCGCAGCGGCTTGAGCGGCGACACACGCATCACGGTGACGGCGACGGCCAGCACCATGGCGATGGCAAACGACTCAAGCGTCATGCCCCAGGTTGCTAGCAGCGCGTCGATATAGTTCTGGCCATAGAGCGACCAGAGCTCGGAGAGACTCATGCGGACCTCCTGCCGATAAGGAAAGGGGCTCCCGTGTGTACGGAAGCCCCGACAACTCAGTGAGGAAACAGTTTACCGCAATAAAGCGCATCATGCGTTTCCATATGGTTTCGTTGCGGCCGTTACCAGGCTCGCTGCCTAGGCGCCGATCTCGGGCAGCTCGGGAACATTGGTGTCGCCCGTACGGTCGCCGATGCAGATCTGCCACAGCTCGGTCCAAGTGCCATCGTCCTCAATCCTCTTAAGGAAGTCGTTGACAAAGGCGACGCCGTCGGAATCGAGCGGCAGGCCGATACCATAGGGCTCCTTGCTGCCGAAGGGCTTGCCGGCGATCTTGTACTTACCGGGCTCGCGGACCAGGGCGCTTTGCTGCATGTTGTTATCGATGACGTAGGCGTCAACGCGACCCTGCTGGAGTGCCTGACGGGCCTCCTCGTCGGTCTTGAACTCCTGCTGGCTGGCCTTGGGGGCGAACTCCTCCAGAATGGCGGGGCCGTTGGAGCCGGACTGGACGGCGACGTTCTTATCGGCCAGGTCGTCGACGCTCTTGATGTCGTCGTTGTCGGCGAGCACTAGGATAGCCTGCTGGGTGTAGTAGTAGGGACCGGCAAAGGAGACGAGCTTCTTGCGCTCGTCAGTGATGGTGTAGGTGGCGAAGACAGCGTCGACCTGGCCGTTCTGCAGGACGGACTCGCGCGTGTCCGAGGTCACCTGGGTGATCTCGACCTTGTTCTCGCCCAGGATGTAGTTGGACAGGAGCTGCGCGATACCGGCATCGAAGCCACGGGTCTGACCGTCTTTCTCGTTGAGGAGGGAGAAGAGCGTGGAAGTCTGAACGCCACCGATCTTAAAGACGCCGGCGTCCTTGACGGCCGTGGCCCAGGTGCTGGCGGCGACGGCATCGTCATCGGCCTTGGGGCCGTTGCCGACGAGCTTGTCGAATGCCTTGGCGTCGAGCGTGGTGGAAGCCTCGGTATCCTCGGAGCTCTTGGAGGAACCGGCGGCGGAACCCTTGTCGGCCTCGGCGCTGGTGTCGGAGCAGCCGGCAAGACCAAGGCCGGCGACGGTTGCGAAGGTGGCGGCAACGAAGCCGCGGCGGTCGAGAACGACCTGCTGGGAGAGGTTCTTGCTCATGGTAGAACACCTTTCTCAATAAAATCCCTAGCGGTTGAGTAGAGTTATACCCTATCGCGCTCAAATGGGTCAACACGAAATAACTCAGAAACATACTTACCTTATGGGTTATTGTACCTACTAAAAAGGGACAGGTTTATTTTGGCAGGTTTTATCTGGGCAAACGTCGAATATTGCAGCTGAAATAGCGTTTTGCAGACGGCATGATCGATCACAGCGGTCGCTATAATGGCGGCAACGCGACGCATATATAAGTAAGGAGATCGCGTATGAACGGTTATTCGTTTTTCGCACCGACCATGACTTAAAACCACTACAAAGGGGACAGGCACCTTTGTGGTGGTTCTTGCAGATGTGGCGGCCCGCCTCGCTGTTTTGTCTCAATCTGTAACATCTGGAGGGCCAAAAGGTCTCTATCTGTTACAGATTGAGACAAAGGTCTGGGACTAAGACGTCTTATCTAGATCTGTAACAGTTAGACGGGAATTCGGGCCCTAGATGTTACAGATTGAGATAATTGAGCTGTGAAAACAAAAACCTCCGCAGGGGTGCTTCCCTTGCGGAGGTTTTTTACTCGTTGAGTAGCCTTACGGCTTCGGCGGCCATGTTCTCGACCGTCATGCCGTTCTGAGCGAGCAGCTCGTTGGGGTCGTAGCGGTCGGGGAAGCCTTTGGCGATGCCGAAGGTGCGCGTGCGCACAGGCGTGCAGGCCAGATAGCACGCGACGCGCTCGCCCCAGCCGCCGTCCAAGATGCCGTCCTCGAGGGTGACGACAACGCGATGCTCGGCGGCGAGACTGTCGAGGAACTCGCGGTCAAGCTCGGTTGCATAGCGCGGGTTGACGAGCGTGGCCTCGATACCGTACTCGGCAGCCAAGCGGTTTGTCACGCGCTCGCCCAGCTCAAAGAAATCGCCAAGTGCGAGCACGGCAACGTCGCGACCCCGGCGCACCACGTTGTAGCGAACGGCGCTGTAGTCGGTGTCTTCGGCGGGCGCAAGGTCGGGACGGCTTACCAGGCCGATGCCCGGTACGCGGATCGCCACGGGATGCTCGCGGTGATCGAGCGACCAGTTCAGCATGGACAGATATTCCTCCATGCAGGCCGGCGCCAAGTAGTGCATGTTGGGAAGACCGCCCAGCATGGAAATATCAAAGAACGAAAGGTGCGTCTCGGACGTGGTGCCAAAGATCGACGCGCCAAACACTAGGATGGTTGCGGGGGCGTCGTTGAGGCACAGGTCGTGCCACAGTTCGTCGTAGGCGCGCTGCAGGAACGTACCGTACACGCCAAAGACCGGCTTAGCGCCCGAGCGCGCAAGCGCGGTGGCAAAGGTTACGGCATGCTCTTCGGCAATGCCCACATCGACGAACTGTTTGCCAGCGGCAGCGCGAAGCTCGGGTGTAAAGCCCATGATGTAGGGCGTGGCGGCCGTGATGCCAACGACCTGCGGATCGCGCTCGATGGCGGCGCTGAGCGCCTCGCCCGTAATGTCGGCATAGGTGCGCGGCGCAGGCTCGCTCGGATGGCCCGGGCAAAGTTTGCGGCCGGTTGCCATATCGAAGGGCCCCACATGATGCCAGCGCTCGGGATCGCTCTGGGCTGGCTCAAAGCCCTTGCCCTTGGCGGTGGAAACGTGCAGCACGATGGGATGATTGATATTGCGCAGTTCCTGCAACGCGTCGACGAGGGCCAACACGTTACCGGCGTCCAGGTAGCGGTAGTCGAGCCCCATCGCGCGGAAAACGTTGCGCTCACAGGTGCCGTTGCTGGCGCGCAGCTCGGCCAGATTGCGATAGAGGCCACCGTGGTTCTCGGCGATGGACTGGTCGTTGTCATTGACGATGATGATTAGGTTGCTATCGAGTTCGGCGGCATTGTTAAAGCCCTCAAACGCCAGGCCGCCCGAAAGCGAGCCGTCGCCAATAACGGTAATGACGTTGTATGCATCGCCCGCCAGGTCACGAGCGTGCGCCAGGCCGCAGCCCAAGCTCACCGAGGTCGAGGTGTGACCCATGGCGAACAGGTCGTGCTCGGACTCGTCGGGATTGGCAAAGCCAGAAGCCTCACCATAACGCTCCGGATCGATATAAGTGTACGCGCGCCCGGTCAGCGCCTTGTGGGCGTAGGTCTGGTGCGAAACGTCAAAGACAATCTTGTCGATGGGGGAGTCAAATACGCGATGAAGCGCAACCGTAAGCTCAACGACGCCCAAGTTGGGGGCAACGTGCCCGCCGACGGCGGCGGAGCTTTCGAGGATTGCCTGGCGGATCTCGCCGCAGAGCTGCGGGAGCTCGGCGCGATTAAGAGCCTTGACGTCCTCGGGCGTTGTCGTTTGCGTAAGCAGCATCGTTGTGGGTTACTCCATGCGAATCGTGCGCCGGCACTCCCTCGGCCGGCACAATTGCACAAGACAGTCTCGCACATTTTGGCGTTTGATATGTGACGGCGGCGCGGTAATTCGCCAACTGGTGGGGCAAAACGTTTTGTCCGATGCCATACTGATATGTTCCATGATGTTTTATCGATTGTGCACAGGCCGTGGCTTGTCGCCGTGAGTCGCTGGAAGGAGGCAGCATGTCCGATGCCGTTCGTGCCGAAGAAATCGCGCACGAGGTCGACTATGCCGCCCGCCAGCTGGCCCAGGCGGGCCGCTTGGACCTGACACACGAGTTTATCCAGCATGGCGACGTGACGGTCTATGCACATGTGACTTCAGTAGCGCGGGCGAGCCTGTCCTTTGCCGAGCGCTTGGGCCGTGCTGGCATTTCGGTCGACCGTGCTTCATTGCTGCGCGGGGCCCTGCTGCACGATTACTTTCTCTATGACTGGCACGATCCCGACCCAAGCCATCGGCTGCATGGCTTTCGTCACCCGTTTTTTGCCCTGGCACGTGCGGAGGAAGATTTTGAGCTGACGCCGCGCGAACGGAATATTATCGTGCGGCATATGTTTCCGCTGGTGCCAGTGCCGCCGACGTGTCGTGAGGCTTGGATTGTATGCCTGGCAGATAAATGGTGCGCTCTGCGCGAGACGGTCGCCGGTCGTCTGCGGCGCAAGGACGAGGCGGACGATGACGTGAGTGGCGAATCGAGCGAAAAGAGGAGAGGGTAGACGGTGGGGACCGCGATCGACATGGCATTTGACGGCGCGACGCTTGCCACCTGCCCACTCTCGGCACTGGTGCTCTCGTTTGCCTTTTACGGGTTTTGCGGTTGGGCATGGGAGTCGACAGTATGCGCCATGCTCAATCACGGACGATTTGCCAACAGTGGCTTTTTGCTTGGGCCGTGCTGCCCCATCTATGGCGCGGGCGGCATTGCCTGCTGGCTGCTGTTGCGTGGGATTCCGGATGCCTC
>CABQMC010000094.1 GCA_902465115.1 uncultured Collinsella sp. | reverse complement strand
GGACAACATGGGCGCCGGCCCTGCCTCTTACGGCATGACCGATACCATGGGCCGCATGCACTCCGACGCCCAGTTCGCCGGTTCTTCCTCCGTGCCTGCGCACGTCGACATGATGGGTCTCATCGGCATGGGCAACAACCCCATGGTCGGTGCCACCGTCGCTTGCGCTGTCGCCGTCGAGGAGGCCCTCAAGGCCTAATCGCGCCCGCGCGATGCTCATATAGTTGAGCTTTAGAGCCGCTACCTTTCGAGGTGGCGGCTCTTTTTGTATGCGCTGTCGCAGGGCAGCTAATGCCGATATATCAGTTGGGGCGAAATACGAGATGTGATGAGACGGAGCGTCAGAGCGTCTATGACGCCCACCTGCCATATTTGCCCTTTACCGATTTGCCGGGTCTTTGCGGCCCCATTGTCGATCACCCGTGCGACAATGCGCCGGACGAGAAAGGAATCCGATGGAATCGACTGATGTACTGGTAATTGGATCTGGCATTGCGGGCCTTTGCGCCGCCATCGAAGCGGCACGCACGGGCGCAACCGTCGCTGTGGCAAGCGCCGGCAAGACTATGAGTGGATCGAGCTTCTTCCCCGGAACCTGGGGCCTGGGGCTTATCGGACCCGTTAACGAAGACGATGAACAGGACCTCATCGACACCATTCAGACCGTTGGTGGCGGCGTCGCCGACCCCGAGCTTGTCCAGACGTTTGTCCACGGCATTCCCCAAGCAATTGAATGGCTCGAGCAAGACCTGGGCGTTGAGCTCCAGCGTCCGCAAAGCGCTGAGAGCGCTCAGCAAAAGCAGTTTATCCCCTGCTTTGACCACAAGACGCGCATGTGGCGCGGTCTCACCCGCAAGCCCCTTGAGGACGCTCTGACGACCCGGATCGAGTCACTCGGCATTCGCCTGCTCCCCCGCCATGAGCTTATTGACCTTGTTGAGGACACGAACGGCAGAATAACCGGAACCGTACTCTACGACCTTACCGAAAATCGAATCGTGCCCTTTGCTGCCAAGGCCACGATCATCGCAGCCGGTGGCACAGACGGCCTGTTCGAGCGCAGCCTTACGTCGGCTGATGTGCTCAGCTCCTCGCAGGCCATCGCACTGGCGCACGGCGCATCGCTTGCTAATATAGAGTTCATGCAGATGATGCCCGGCTTCATCGAGCCCAAGCGCAACCTGGTCTTCAACGAGAAGACCTGGCGCTACGTACATGTAGACCAGCCGGTAGATACTGCCGACGACAAGCTGGACGACCTGCTCGAGCAGCGCTCTGGATATGGTCCTTTCACGTCACGCTTGGCCTCCCGCGCTATCGATCTTGCCATCGATCAGGCAGGCGCCGAAGGCCTGGCGCTCCGCTACGACTTCCCCCGCGAGGATGTCCCAGAGTTTGTGCAGACCTTTGCCACCTGGCTGCAAGACGAGCACGGCATCGCCCCGACTGACGAGATGCGCGTTGCGATGCATGCCCACGCCGCTAACGGCGGCATCAAGATCGATAAGACCGCATACACGGGCGTTGAGGGCCTCTACGCTTGCGGCGAGGCGACAGGCGGCATGCACGGCGCCGACCGCATTGGTGGCTTATCAAGTGCCAACGGCATCGTATTCGGACGCATCGCAGGCGCATCGGCAGCCCTTGCAGCGCAGCAAGAGCCTGAGACAGCCCTGATGGCGGATATCGACCTCCCCCACTACGGCATTGCCACAACAGATGCCGAACGCCTGACACACGGCCTTAAGCACACGATGAGCACCTATTGCATGATCAACCGCACCGAGACGGGCCTATCCGAGGCATTACACGAGCTTGAGGGCTTGAAGACAGAGGCAACGACCTTGAGCACACAGAAAGCCCAGGACAGCGAAGTCGCAGCCCTCGCCCGCCTGCAATCGCAGATTCAACTAGCACAGGAAATGGTCAAAGCCATGCGTAAGCGAACCGAAAGTCTCGGATCGCACTATCGAGCAGACTAAATCGATTCTCACTTTGAGTTTGATCACAACTTCTCAACATGCATCGAGCCCCGTGAGCATAATTCTCATAAGGAGAGCACGTTTATGGGGCTTTAGCCGTGTTTCCCTAAGGGAATCACGGTGCAGTTTCCCCAACTTCGCGCCCCGACGGGTTCGACCCCATGCGAGGTCAACAAAAAAGCGACCAGCCTGAGCCAGTCGCTTTAACAATCTTTGGTGGGCCGTCAGGGGGTCAGCCTGCTTCGCAGGCGGTCGCTGCGGCGCTTCGCGCCTTGCGCGCTGCGCTGGTAAACGCTTACGCGTTTTCTCAGCTCCGCGCCCTTTCGGGTTCGACCCCATGAAAGGTCAACAAAAAAAGACGGCCAACTTTCGTTGACCGTCTTAACTTGCTTTGGTGGGCCGTCAGGGGGTCGAACCCTGGACCTTGGGATTAAGAGTCTTGAATGTGATTTTTTGGCACGTGCTGCACCAGCAAAGTTGCAGGTAACGATTCTCTCACTCGCTCATAACTAGCTGAAACTGCATTGGGGAACGGTTATTAACGGATATTAAGTCATGCATAAAACCCCTCCCCGGTATGTGCCGGGGAGGGGTTTAGCCGTCTATTGACGATTAACACTCACGATGCAGAGTGCGACGGTCGTGACAACGCCGCCGAACAAAGCTCCGAGCACGAAAGTCAGCGCAATCATCGTCGCGCCTAAGCCTTCTGGGCGTACACGGCGCCCGAGGTTGTGCCAACTGCGATCCAGCGCGTGTGGCCGGAGTAACTCGTATAACGACCCCATACGTAGCCGCCGGAGGTCACGAACGTGCCGTCGAGGTTGACGGTCTGGCCACTGTGATAGCTGGCGACAACGCCGTAGCCGGTGCCAGCGCCCAAGCGCACGTTGAGCGTGCCCACCACGACACGGTAGCGACCAGCCGAGCGACCGACAGACCCCGTGGATGCTTGGGACGTGGTTGCGGCACCGGAGCGAACCAAGTAGTCGTTAGGATCGTAGCCGCCAGTGGGCTTGCCTACGGCAACGTAGCGGGTGCAACCGCTGTAACTCGTATAACGACCCCAAACATAACCGTTGGAGATGCAATACCAGTTATCGAGATTGACGGTCTGACCGTAGCCATAGGATGCCACGACCGCGCCGTACAAAGACGGCGTGGAGCGGACGTTAAGGCTGGAGACGGTGCAGCGGTAGGTGCCGCCAAAGCTCGAATCATTGATAGAAGTGGAAGAAGACGCCAAGGTTCCTCCATTGCCGTCAGTCGGCGCGATGGGCGCAACATAGCCGGAACCGAGGTAGGCGGCGACCGCCTGCTTGAACTCGGCCCAAGTCTTGCCGTACTGGCGGAAATATCCGTTCGGATCGGTATGGTCGGAGCCACCCCAGCGCTGTGCTGCTTCGTAATGGGACAGCAGGCGCGAGGTATCCCAGCCGTGAGCACGCAGCTCGTCACCCGCCCATTTCACGGCTTCGTTCCACTGCTTGGCGAAATCTGCGGCGTTGGTGGCGTGCGCCAGCTCGATACCGATTGTGGCGTAGTTTCCATTGCCAACGTGCCAGCACAGGCGGTTCTCCGGCACGGTGTTGTACACAGTGGAGCCGTCCAGCTCCATCACATGATGGACGGCGTAGGTATCATCGCGGCCCCACAAGAGCGTGTGATTGTACGCGCTCGCGCCCGGATTCGCAGTCTCGTGGATTACGAGGTAGGACGCATTGAGATAGCCGTGGCCGCTAGATACGTACTTGTTGACGCTCTGGTAGGCTTCTGCGCCGCACGGGGCGGCGAGGGCCGCAACAAGGGCGAGAACGACGGCAAAGATGCTACGAAGCGGCAGCTTGTGCTTAGCCTCGGCGTTAGTCTCCGTCATGTTCGTCTCCCGCCTTGAGTCGCGCGGCGTCCACGGCCTGCTCGGCCGCGGCGTAGATGGCCGCGCTCGCGACCCCGCACACCGTGCCGATGGAGGCGACGGTCTGGTTGTCCGTGGCGATGCCGGCGATGCTGGTCGCAACGCTGCCCATAAAGGCGGCGGTGCAGAGCCAGAACTTGCGACTCGTCAGCTTTCGGACGATCTCGTCTTTGGTCATTGCTGTTCCCCTATCTGTTCGTCTCTTTGTCGTATAGAAGGTCGACGCGGTCCTTGATATGGCTGACCTGATCTGCCATCCCCTGACTTCGCGCCTGGCTATGCACGAGGTCGTTGTGGAGCACGTCGTTGGAGGCGACGACCGACTCCATCAATGTCTTCATCGCCTCCATAAGAGCGTTTGACCGCTCCATCTGCACGGCGATTCGCCCCTCCATCTGGGACCGTTCGCGGTCGCGCTGCGCACGCTCGTCGACCTCGGCCTGCTTGCGCTCTTCTCGCTTGATATCGAGGCTGGCCTTACGCTCGTTCTGCAGCTTGTACTCGGACAAGAACTGGTTACCGAAATGAAAAGCGATGAGGACCAACGCCGCGCCGCCAGCCCAGCCAGGACCATACGGCGCAAAGAGCTTGAGCACTTCCATGCGCTAGTCCTCCTTGGCCGCCAGAATGGCGTCATACTCATCCTTCGTGATCCAGCCTTTCTTGAGCGCCTTGTCGACGGCAGCACGCGGCCAGCGGTCTCCCACGTAGTAGCGCTTGACCTTCTCGGCATATTCACTCATGCGGAGCCTCCAATCGTCCGTCTTCCTCGGTATTTGACGGCAGCTCGATGTCGGCCATGAGGGACAGATAGTCGATCATGGCCGCATCGTCCTCGTGGGCCGCCGCCATGAGCTCGAGCTCGCGCTTGAGCGCCGGGTCGGCGACCCTGGTTACCAAAAGGTCCATCAGGCCCTCCAAAGTTCCCTATAGAATTTCTCGAATTTGACGACCTGCTTGCGCGTGACGTGCCGTCCGGTCAGCTCCTTGAGGTAGGACTCGTAGACCTCGTCCACGGCCTCCCTGGACATCCGGCCCTCGTCGAAGGCGCGCCTCATGCGCCGCAGCCGCCTCGTGTGCTCGCGCCACTTCTCGGACTTGAGCCTCACGACCACCTTCCCGCTCTCCGTGAGCCGGTAGGTATACCCGAGCCATGGAATCGGCTCGGTGAGCGGCTGTATCCGGCTCTTCTTGACGTTGAGCGCGTATCCGAGTGAGCCGAGATAGCCCGCGATCGATTCCATGGCGCACCTGAGGTACTCGAGGTCGTGGTCGATCACGTAGAAGTCGTCCATGTACCGGCCGTAGGCCACCGCGCGGAGGCCCTGCTTGATGTAGTGGTCCATCCCGTCGAGGTCGCAGATCCCGGCCACCTGCATGAGCTCACTGCCGGCCTCGTAGCCGCGCGGCCCGAAGCCGTCCCCGTCGTCGTGCGCGGCGCGGGCGCGCTGCGCATCGAGAGACGCCTCGACGTAGGCGTATACGTCCGGGGGAAGCCTTGACCTGAAGACTTCCTTGGCGAGCTCGTGCGGCTTGTTGGGGTAGTATCCGGCGACGTCGAGGAGCATGATCCCTCCGTCGGTGCCGTACCGATGCCAGTGGCGCCTGAGGTCGCGCACGAGAAGGTCGCGTGACCGGTCCGTCCCCATCCCTTTGCGGCATGCGCAGTTAGAGGGTATGAGGGACGTCGTCATGTCTTCGTAGACGACGTTGTCGATGAGGGACCGCTGGAAGACGCGGTCCTCGAATGTGGGGGCCGAGCAGTCACGCCTCTTGGGGCGGCTGAGCTCGAAGTGGTGGGGCTCGGGAAAGCCGTACTCCCCCGACAGCAGCCTCATCGAGAGGTCGCTGCACCGCTTCTGCCTGTTGAGCGCCCATGAGGTGACGCTCGGCTTCCACATTTTGCCCCGCGCGCACTTGCCCGCGGCCTCCCTGAGGCCCTCGGGCGATAGTGCGTACGCGAGGCGCGCGTCGCTGATAGGTTCCATAGCCGCGATGCGGCCGGTGCCGTCGGCGCGCCCTGTTTCCCGGGTCTGTCCCGGCGGGTCTTCGGTTCCCTGCCACGGCTTATCCTGCGGGCAACGGTCCATGCGTCCGCGCTCCCTCCGCGTGCCGTATCAGTCCGGGGACCGCGCGATTCCCGTTGGCGGCGCCTGTGTTGCTGACGTTGCCATCCGAGTTCACGATACCGGCGTTGTTCGCGTTGGCGGCGTTACGGTTCGCCGAGCGCTCCCACCGGTTCACGGCCACTTACAACCT
>CABQMC010000093.1 GCA_902465115.1 uncultured Collinsella sp. | reverse complement strand
CCTCTGCCATGCGCGACATTCGCATGGCGTTGCTCGAGGCCGACGTCAACTTTAAGGTCGTCAAGGAGTTTGTCGCCAAGACCAAGGAGCGCTGCATGACCGCCGAGGTCATGGAGTCGCTGTCACCGGCGCAAAACGTCGTCAAGATCGTGCTCGACGAGCTCACCGAGATGCTCGGTTCCACCGAGAGCAAGCTCGTCTTTAGCAACCGCATCCCCAATGTCATCATGCTCGTGGGCCTGCAGGGCTCCGGTAAGACTACGGCAGCCGTAAAGCTGGCTTATCTGCTCAAGAAGCAGGGTCGCTCACCGCTACTCGCCGCGTGCGACGTCTATCGTCCTGCCGCTGCCGACCAGCTGGCCACGCTTGGCGGAGAGATCGGCGTGCCGGTCTTCCGCGGTGACGGCGAGCACCCGGTCGATATCGCCAAGGGCGCCATCCAGGAGGCCGTCGACCACCTGCGCGACGTGGTCATCGTCGATACCGCCGGTCGTCTGCAGATCGACGAGCAGATGATGCAGGAGGCCGTGGACATCAAGAAGGCCGTCAAGCCCGATCAGGTGCTGATGGTCGTCGATGCCATGACCGGCCAGGATATTGTCAACGTCGTCTCGACCTTCGCCGAGCGCACCGACTTTGACGGCGTGATCATCTCCAAGCTCGACGGCGATGCCCGTGGCGGCGGCGCGCTTTCCGTGCGCCAGGTGACCGGCAAGCCCATCAAGTTCGTGAGCATGGGCGAGAAGCCCGATTCGCTGGAGCCGTTCTATCCCGATCGTATGGCCAAGCGCATTCTTGGCATGGGCGACGTTGTCGGCATTATCGAGAAGGCCCAGGAGGCGGCCGACGCCGAGCAGCTCGAGGCTGCCGAGCGAATGCTGCGCGAGGGCTTCACCATGAACGACATGCTCGACCAGATGAAGGCCGTCAAGAAGATGGGCGGCATGAAGGGCATCCTGGGCATGCTCCCCGGCGGCCAGCGTGCGCTCAACCAGATGGGTGGCAACCTGGACGAGGGCATCTTCGATAAGAACGAGGCCATTATCATGTCGATGACCAAGGAGGAGCGTCTGCGTCCCTCCATCATTAATGGCCAGCGCCGTGCCCGCATTGCCAAGGGCGCCGGCGTGACCCCCACCGAGGTCAATAGCCTTATGAAGCAGTGGGGCGAGATGAACAAGATGATGGGCCGCATGCGCACGATGGCCAATCAGGCACAGGCCGGCGGCAAGAAGGGCAAAAAGGGTAAGAAGGGCAAAAAGATGCGCATGCCCAATATTCCCGGCCTAGATGCCATGGCTCTGGGCGGTATGGGTGGCCTGGGAACGGGCGGCCCCAAGTCCGATATGGACCTGCTGCGCCAGATGGAAGCGCAGATGCGCAACAAGAAGTAACGACTAGTTGAGTCGTGTATGACGAAGGCCGCCTGGATGGTATTCCAGGCGGCCTTCGTCGTTGGTGCGTTATATGTTGTGTGAGCAGACGCGTGATGGCATCGATTGCCTGCTGTTAGTGGCAGCTGCAGCCCTCGTGACCCTCGTTCTCGTGATGGCCGTGGCAACCGCAGGATCCGCCGTGCTCATGGATGTGCTCGTGGTCGTGGCCATGGCAATCGCAGGTGGCCTCGCCGGTCTGCGCGAGCGTGCCGGCAATGAGCGCCTCGACGCAGGCGTCGCAGCTGCCCTGGGCACCTGCGTATACCGTGATGCCGGCTTGGGCAAGCGCGCTGATAGCGCCACCGCCGATACCGCCGCAGATGAGCGTGTCAACGCCGCCGTTGGCAAGCAGACCCGCCAGGGCGCCGTGACCGGTGCCGCCGGTGCCCACGACCTGCTCGTTGAGCACCTTGCCGTCCTGAATGTCGTAGATCTTGAACTGCTCGCTGCGGCCAAAGTGCATAAAGATGTTGCCGTTGTCGTACGTGGTTGCCACCCTCATGGTGCCGATCTCCTTTGCTGGCCATGCGGCCGTCGTCGTGGTAATGGGGGAGTACGCGATGCTGCCGCCTTCGATGACGATTGCCCGTCCGTTGACCAGCGCGTTTGCCACCTTGCGATGCGCGCGGCTGCTAATTGCCGCCACCGTGGCGCGCGCGATACCCATCTGCTGTGCGACGGCCTCCTGATTGAGGCCTTCCAGGTCGCACAGGCGCAGGACTTCGAGCTCATCGACCGTCATATCTATGGCGTCTCCACTGGCAAGGCCATCGGGGGTAAAGCCGCGGTATTCGGGGATGATCCCAACACGGCGCAATTTTTCGCGTCTTCCTGCCATGCGCACTCCTTATCTGACATATGTCAACAATAGGATAACGCGTGTGCGCCGCGGAGCAAGGCATTTTTGGCATATGTCAGAAAATGAGGGCTTATGTTTGGGCTGTGGGGCCGCGTGCGCCTGGGCTACAATGAATCTCGCTTGTAGGCGACTGACAGGAGGGTCAATGAGCAAAGCTGATCAACAGTTTGTAGCCATGTGCCGCGATATTCTGGACCATGGCACCACCACCGAGGGCCAAAAGGTCCGCCCGGTGTGGGAGGACGGCACCCCTGCCTATACCATTAAAAACTTTGGCGTTACGGCGCGCTATGACCTGCGCGAGGAGTTCCCCGCGCTTACGCTGCGTCGTACGGCGCTCAAGTCCGCTATGGACGAGATCCTGTGGATCTACCAGAAGAAGTCCAATAACGTCCATGATCTCAACAGCCATATTTGGGATGAGTGGGCCGACGAGACCGGCTCCATCGGCAAGGCCTACGGCTACCAGATTGGGCAGAAGAGCCATTATGCCGAGGGTGACTTTGACCAGATGGACCGCGTGTTGTACGACCTTAAGCACACACCGTACAGCCGTCGCATCATGACGAACACCTATGTGTTTAGCGACCTGTCCGAGATGCACTTGTATCCGTGCGCCTACAGCGTGACCTATAACGTCACGCAGCGCCCGCAGGATGACAAACCGACGCTCAATATGATTCTCAACCAACGCAGCCAGGATATTTTGGCCGCGAACAACTGGAATGTGTGCCAGTACGCCATTTTGCTGATGATGGTCGCGCAGTCGGTCGATATGATTGCTGGCGAGTTGCTGCACGTGATCGCCGATGCTCATATTTACGACCGTCATGTCGATATCGTCCGTGAGCTTATCGAGCGCCCGCAGTTTGCGGCTCCCAAGGTAACGCTCAACCCCGATGTGCATGATTTCTACGCGTTTACGACCGATGATCTGATCGTCGAGGGCTATGAGCACGGCCCGCAGGTCAAGAACATCCCCATTGCGGTGTAGGTGACGCGCATGACGTGTAAGCTTTCTGCCATTGTCGCCGTGTGCGATGACTGGGGTATTGGGTGCGAGGGCGACATGGTCGTGTCCAACCGTGCCGACATGCGTCATTTTGTGGCATGCACCAAGGGTTGCCCGGTCATTATGGGGCGCAAGACCCTGTTGAGTTTTCCCGGCGGGCGTCCGCTCAAGAATCGCCGTAATATCGTGCTCACCCGCGACGAGAGCTTTGCTGCCGAGGGCGTCGACGTGGTGCATGGCGTTGACGAAGCGCTCGCCGCGGTAGCCGATGAACCCGTTGCGTGGGTGATCGGCGGCGGCGAGGTGTATCGGCAGTTTTTGCCGTACTGCGTGGAGGCCGAGGTTACGCATAACCATTGCGTGCATGACGTGGATACGTACTTTCCCGATCTGGATGCTGATCCCGCGTGGGAGATTGCACGACGTGGCGGTGTTGCTACGATTGCCTCGGGCGAGGGCGACGAGGGTGTCGATTATGAGTTCGTGACGTATCGTCGCGTTGAGGCATAAATCGTCTGGCGTGAACGGTATCATCGGGTTGTTTGAATGCATGGGGCGGCGCTTAGCGTCGCCTCGTTTGGTATAGATGTGCTGTAAAGAAGGGTGCGGGCTGGCTGCTATGACTGATGCCGTTGAGGTACTGCGAATTGATTCGCTCGAGGACGAGCACCTCGATGCCTACGTGCGACTGACCGAGCGCGAGTTGCGCTGCGTGTTGGAGCCGCAAAAGGGCATCTTTATCGCCGAGAGTGCCAAGGTTATCGAGCGCGCGGTGCGCGCCGGATACCAGCCGGTGAGCTTTCTTTTGGGCGAACGCTGGCTCGACCAGATGATGCCGCTGTTCGAGCGCCTGGTTGTGCGCGAGGGCGCGGGTCCGGTTCCTGTGTTCGTTGCCTCCATGGAGCTCATGGAGCAGCTGACGGGCTTTAACGTGACGCGCGGTGCGCTCTCGGCATTCCGTCGTCCACGTCAGATTCCAGTTGATGAGTTCTTGGGCGGTGTCGTCGAGGCGGCGGGGGAGCGCCCGGTGCGCGTATGCGTCCTCGAGGGCATTGTCGACCACACCAACGTCGGCGCGATTTTCCGCTCGGCGGCTGCGCTGAACGTCGATGGCATTTTGGTGAGCCCTACTTGCTGTGACCCGCTGTATCGTCGCTCGGCCCGCGTGAGCATGGGCACGGTTTTCCAGGTGCCCTGGACGCGTATTGGCAGTGAGGCGCGCGTATGGCCGCATGATGGGCTGGCGGCGCTGCACGATGCCGGCTTTTCGTGTGCCGCCATGGCGTTGACGGATGATTCGGTGTCGTTGGACGATCCCGTGTTGCAGGAGATTGACCGCCTAGCGATCTTTATGGGTACCGAGGGTGCCGGCTTGGGTGCCAAGACCATTGCCGGCTGTGACCGAGCTGTGCGCATTCCGATGGCGCACGGGGTCGATTCACTCAACGTGGCCGCGGCGAGCGCCGTTGCCTTTTGGCAGCTGTGCCCTCACGTGAGCAATGAGTATCACTACCAGCCGGGTTTGTATCACTAGGCAGTTATTCCGCACCGCGCTCTAATTCGGGGTGTTTCGGTCGCCGCCAGTCGGTGCTAAGCTGGTATTGGCTTTGGTCTTAAATTGCCGTTTTGTTGTTTGACGTACGCTGGCGGGGAGGACGTGTGGCTAAGAAATCTACGGCTATCGATGTAACGCAGGGTGTCATTTGGCAACAGCTGCTGTCGCTGTGCGTTCCCATCTTTTTTAGTTCTTTTTTTCAGCAGGCCTACACGCTTATCGGTACTTATATTGTCGGTCAGTTTGGCGGCAAGCTCGCGCTGGGCGGCATTCAAGCCACGATGGTCCTCACCGAGCTCTGCATTGGCTTTTGCGTTGGCGTTGGCGCTGGTTGCGCCGTTATCACGGGTCAGTTTTTTGGCCAGCACGACGACGAGCGTCTGAGCCGTTCGGTCCATACAGCCATGACGCTTGCTTTGGTGGGCGGCATCGTCGTTTCCATTCTTGGCATGGTTTTTGTCGAGCCCATGCTGGTGTTGATGAATACGCCGCACGAGCTACTTGCCGAGGGCGTTGCCTATGCTCGCTGTTATTTTGCCGCGATGGTTGCAGCGCTGCTGCTCAATATGGGAACGGCACTGCTGCGCGCCGTGGGCGACACGCGCGGTCCTGCTGTGATTATCGCTTCCGGCTGCCTTGTTAATGCGGTGCTGGATGTCATCTTCGTTGCCGTGCTTCATATGGAGGCTCTGGGCTGCGGCATCGCGGTGGCGCTGACCATTTGCTCCAACGCCACGATGATCGTGATTCGCATGATGCACGCACCTGGTGCGTGGCGGCTTTCACTGTCCAAACTCGGCATTGACCCTGGCATTTGTAAGAGCATGATCTCGTGTGGTCTGCCGCTTGGCTTTCAGTCTGCTGCGTATTCGATTTCCAACGTTTTGATTCAGGTGTCGGTCAACTCGTTTGGCGCCGATGTCACCACGGCGTGGGGTCTTTCGGGTCGCTTAGATGGCATTGTCTGGATGGTTACCGAGGCGCTTGGCGTGTCGATCACCACGTTTTCGGCACAGAACTTTGGCGCGCGCAACTACGAGCGCATGCGCAAGGGCTACCATACGTCGCTCGTGCTGTCGTTTATGCTCATTGGTGGCCTGTCTGCCGTGCTGCTGGTGTTCTCGGGTCCGTTGTCGCGTCTGTTTGTCGACGATGCTTCGATTTCGGCGTACACCACGACGATTCTTCGTTTTATCGCGCCGTTCTACGCGATCTTCTCGATTATCGAAAACGCGTCGGGCTCCATTCGCGGCGCCGGCGTGAGTCTGCAGCCTATGATGCTCACCATCTTTGGCACCGTTGTCTTGAGGGTGATCTGGGTGTTTGCGATCATGCCC